>DCIU01000035.1:2777-9743 GCA_002317245.1 Lachnospiraceae bacterium UBA1718 | reverse complement strand
ACACCTGCAACAGCTGCGGCTATGGCAGGAGCTAATATTATAGTGAATCTGTCAGCTTCGGATGAGCTTGTTGGTAAGGATGCCTTCCGCCAGATGCTTGTGACTTCCACCAGTGCAAGACTTGTTGCAGCTTATATATATACTTCAGCAGGATGTGGAGAATCAACTCAGGATATTGTTTTTGGCGGGCATAATATAATTGCTGAGAATGGAAGCATTCTGGCAGAATCTACGCTTTTTGAAAATGGAATAACATATGGTGATATTGATGTAGAGAGAATTGTCAATGATAGGAGAAGAATGACTACCTTCATTACTAATCCATCAGACGATTATCTGACTGTTACCTTTGATATGGAGAAGAAGGATACTGAACTTACCCGTAAGTTCTACAGCAAGCCCTTCGTACCTGCAGACAAGGCTAACAGAGACAAGATATGCGAGAAGATTATTAATATTCAGGCAATGGGTCTTAAGAAGAGACTTGAGCATACAGGGTGTAAGAGGGCTGTAATCGGAATATCCGGTGGTCTTGATTCCACACTTGCGGTACTTATTGCTGTTAAGGCCTTCGATATTCTTGGAATCGATAGAAGCAATATTGAGACCATTACAATGCCCTGCTTCGGTACAACGGGACGAACCTATAATAATTCCTGTGAGCTTATGAAGGCTCTTGGTACTCATCTTACAGAGGTGGATATTAAGGAGGCAGTTAATATTCACTTCAGGGATATTGGTCAGGATCCTGATCTACATGATGTTACATACGAGAACTGTCAGGCCAGAGAGAGAACCCAGATATTAATGGACGTGGCAAATAAGGTGGGTGGCCTTGTAATTGGAACTGGCGATATGTCTGAGTTAGCTCTTGGATGGGCAACCTACAATGGTGACCATATGTCTATGTATGGAGTGAATGCGGGAGTACCTAAGACCCTGGTTCGCCATCTGGTGAGCTACTATGCTGATATATGTATGGATAGTAAGTTGCAGGCAGTTTTGCTGGATATACTTGATACACCAGTTAGTCCTGAACTTATTCCTCCTGTTGATGGGAAGATTAGCCAGAAGACAGAGGAAATTGTGGGAGATTATGAACTTCATGACTTCTTCTTATACTATATGTTAAGATGCGGATTTAGTCCTGATAAGGTATACAGAGTAGCTAAGATTGCCTTCGAGGGCAAGTATGATGATGGGACTATACTTAAGTGGCTGAAGAACTTCTACAGGAGGTTCTTCGCTCAGCAGTTCAAGAGGTCCTGTGCCCCAGACAGCCCTAAGGTAGGTAGTGTGGCACTGTCTCCAAGAGGAGACTTAAGGATGCCATCGGATGCCTGTGTGACTGCGTGGATGAAGATTATTGATAATTTGTAGAGAGATAGATTATGGAGTTAAAGCGTGGAACGCGAATTAACAACAGATATGAGATATTGGAACTGATAGGAACTGGAGGCTTCGGCAGTACCTATAAGGCAATTGACCATCTAATTAACAGATATGTAGCTATCAAGTGCTCGGAAAGGAGTCTGTCTCATGAGGCTAAGATTCTTAAGGCACTGAATAATGTTCCTAATATCTCGCATATATATGATTATTTTATATATGAAGATAAGCATTATATTGTAATGAGGCTTATAACAGGTATTTCCCTTGCTGAATTCAGAAGGAAAAATGGGGGCACTATATCTGCTGATATGATTAAGCAGCTATTACCCACTGCAATGATAACTCTGGATCAGATGCATGAAGAAGGAATAATACATCGTGACATTAGTCCGGGTAATTTCATTATCTCAGAAGATAATATTATGTACCTCATTGACTTTGGTGCAGCTACCTCTCTTAAGGAACTGCATCTGAAAAATCATAATATTTTCAGGCATGTAGGCTTGGAGTCGCCGGAACAACTGAGGGAGGATCTTCAGGGACCCTGGTCTGATGTTTTCTCCCTGTGTGTAACCATAGTATTCTTATTAACTGGAGAGGGCATACCATCAGCTGAGGACAGGAAGGCCTTCGATCCGGTTCCTGGAATGTTAACAAGGCTGTCCCTTACTGCTAAGATGCAGAATGCACTGATTAACGGACTATCCCTTGATGCAAATAAGAGATATAAGTCTATTAAGGCCTTCTCCAATGACTTCTTTGGTAAGATTAGTGACAATGAACTGTCAGAGAGCTATTCTGTCCATTACCATGCCAAGACCTTCATTGGTGACAGAGTAGTTAATCAGGATAATTTCATGGTTGATACCATGTATGCCTATGCCGGTGAAGACTGCGAGATTAAGGGATATATTGACTGTAATAAGGATGAGTATCATCTTGTGGCAGTTGCTGATGGTGTTGCATCATCCTGTCATGCTGAGCTTGCATCCAAGGCAGCGATTCAGGCAGTGTCACACTTTATTGATAATAATATCTATAATGAAGGATTGGCTGAAAATATAATTGAAGAATTCCTTCTTCAGGTTAATGAGAAGATTAATATATTAAGCGAGAAGATTGGAAAAACTGCCACAACTCTGTCTATATTCTTATGGAAGAATAACGAATATTGCCTGGCAAATATTGGCGATAGCCCTATTTACAAATTATCCAAGGGAAAACTGGAATTATTAAGTAAGGAACATTCTTTAGCTCGTGAAAAAATAGATGCTGGTCTCGATGTTAAGCCAAGGGATTTCCATACTCTTACAAGATATCTTGGCAAAAAAGATGCTGCAGGAAGTGATATGGCATATATCAGAACGGGAAGAATTGAAGCCGGAGACATTGTGCTAATATGTACTGATGGAGTGTCAAAAGTATTGTCTGATAATACTAAAAAGAGATATATGAAGATAGATGGGGACAGGGCTATGAAGAAGCTGTATAAGTCTGTTTCCAGGCATGAGAACATGGATAACTGCACTGCCATAATACTCAAGTTCTAATTTTATACTTAATTGTAAGTAGACCAGAATAATAAGTGTATATAGTCATTGACATAGTGTTTTTTCTTGTGATAGACTTTCAACAATGAAAAGCAAGAGCGTTTTTTCGTAAGAAAAAGCGCTCTTTTTTTGTGTATATTCATCTGCTTTTTAGAAGAATTTGATTGTACCAAGGAGGAGAACTATGGAAAACCTGAGATTGCTTGAACACACGGATACTGTCAATTCACTATTGGCAAGATATGGTGTCAAATTCGGAATTTATAAGAATGGAAATTTTAAGGAACAATTATTTCCCTTTGACTCAATTCCAAGAATAATTGAAAATGAAGAATTTAATTATCTTGAAAAGGGTCTTAAGCAGAGAGTTGTAGCCCTTAATATGTTCCTGAAGGACATCTACAGTGAGAAGAAGATTGTAAAGGATGGCATAGTCCCAGAGGACTTCATTTTTGCATCAAGCGGATACATGATTGAGTGCGAAGGTGTGAGCCCTGTTAAGGATATTTACTCACATATCTCGGGAATTGATCTTGTTAAGGGTAAGAATGGTGAGTGGTATATCTTAGAGGATAACTTACGTGTTCCTTCAGGTGCTTCCTATCCTATGATTGCTAGAGACCTGTGTAGAAAGAGTTCACCTAAGACTTTCGCTGATGTTGCTCTCGAAGACAATAGAAATTATGCATCATTACTTAGAAGAACTCTTGATAATGTTAATGTAGGTGGACATACAGTAATACTGACACCTGGAAGATATAATGCGGCTTACTTCGAGCATTCTTATCTGGCTGAGCAGACAGGAGCCCATCTGGTAAATGGTTCGGAGCTTGAGGTAGAGAATGATAATCTTTATTTCAAAACTGCTGATGGCAAGAAGGAGAGAGTAGGTGCTGTATATAGAAGAATCTCAGATGAGTATCTGGATCCAATGACCTTCAAGCCTGAGTCAGTAATTGGTATTCCTCACATATATGATGTATTCAAGAAGGGTAATGTTGCACTTCTTAATGCACCAGGTAATGGTGTAGCTGATGATAAGGGAATATATTATTTCGTTCCAAAGATGATTAAGTATTATCTGGGCGAGGATCCAATACTTCAGAACGCTCCAACCTATCTTCCATTCTATGAGGAGGATATGACATATGTGCTTGAGAACTTCGATAAGCTTGTGCTTAAGGATGTTGCAGAGGCAGGCGGATACGGAGTAGTATTTGGAAGCTCTATGATCAAGGAGGAGAAAGAGAAATTCATTGCATTACTTAAGCGTGAACCTAGAAGATTCATCGCACAGGAGGTAATTGACTTCCAGGATTTGGATATTATCGATGAGGGTAAGGCAGTACCAAGGAAGGCAGACTTAAGAGCCTTCGTGCTAATGGCGGATGAGCCACTTGTCTGGAAGAGTGGACTTACACGTTTCTCAAGAAATCCAGATTCGTTCATTGTTAATTCATCACAGGGAGGAGGATTTAAGGACACATGGGTATTATCTCGATAGAACAGGCAGACAGATTATTTTGGTTAGGTAGATATTCAGAGAGAGTATATACAACCGTTAGATTATATTGTAAGAGCTACGATTCAATGATTGATAACATTGATGACATATATGTTGACTTCTGTAGCATGATTGACATTCCTAATATATATGCCGATGCAAGTGATTTCAAAGCAAGATATCCCTTCGATGAAGAGAATCCTGATTCAATCTACAGCAATCTTATACGTGCATATGACAATGCTATTGTCCTTAGAGAGAGCATTGGTTCTGAGTCGCTCTCATATATTCAGTTATCTATATATGAGATGAATAAGGCAAGAGAGAGTGATGCACCACTGATTGAGCTTCAGAAGGTTGTGGACAATATCCTGGCATTCTGGGGAATTGTTGATGATCAGATTGATGAGGAGAAGGTTCGTAATATTATTAAGGCTGGCAAGAGAATTGAGAGAATAGATCTCTATGCAAGACTTGGACTTGATCGTAAGGAAATAGTGCGCGAAGTACACAGAATGGTTCCACGTGTTGAGAAGAGTGGAATCAAATACAACAAGAAGAAACTGTTAGATCTAGTAGAACTTATTGGCCATCAGGATATTGATTACTATGGAGCGGTTAATCTTGTTGAAGCTATAGTATAGGTTAAGGAAGTGATTATATTAAGACATTAATATTCGATTACTGTATGGAAGTATTCTACTCCCAAGCAATTAATTCATGTCGTTACACAATTAAATGTATTCCAGACAGTAATGCAAGACAGAAAATATCAGATATAAATATTCAGATGGTTCCTGAGTCCAAGGCAAATTGGGCAGAAGATGCCCATGGTAACAGATATATCTTCGGTTGTAATCCCGAACCTCATTCATACTTCAAATTCAGACTAACGGGTAAGGCGGAATGTGGTAATTCCTCTTATGACTGTGAGGCTACAGAGAATGAGATTATGCTCTTCAGGCATAGCCACGGGATGACGGTACCTGGTCCTAAGATTAAGGAGTATTATCAGAACATATATGATTCCACAGAGGGATTTGACCAGATGAAGCCCGTGGATAAGGCAATTCTTATGATGAATCGCCTCTATAATGAATTCAAATATGAGAAGAACTGTACCTGTGTCAATACCAGTGCAGAAGAAGCAATGGAGCTGGGCAAGGGAGTATGTCAGGATTATGCGCACATCCTTATCTCCCTGTTAATTCTCGCAGGATGTTCAGCACGATACGTCACAGGACTGATAATCGGAGAAGGCGAGAGCCATGCCTGGGTTGAAGTAGTTAATGAGGGTAAGTGGATTGGAATTGATCCGACCAATAATATGGTTGTCAGCGATTCACATATTAGGATAGGCTGCGGAAGAGAAGCCTGTGAGTGCCAGATCAACCGAGGTATTATGCATGGTGGTGGAGACCAGATGCAGAGAATAAGCGTAAGCGTAATAGAGAAAAAATCCATTCAGGAAGTAATGTAAAGGGGATATTACTCTAATGATTAAAACAGTGGTTAAGATAGCATTGCCAGTTGATGAAAGTCTGGAGATTAAGAAGAGAAGAATTCAACCAGAGAGCAGTGTTAAGAAGAAGAAGAGAATCAGTATTGTTACTGGAATTCATGGAGATGAGCTGGAAGGACAGTATGTCTGTTATGAGTTACAGAGAAGAATAGAGGAGAATAAGGAATGCCTAAAGGGAATTGTAGATATCTATCCTGCAATTAATCCATTGGGTATAGATTCTATCACCAGAGGAATCCCGGCCTTTGACCTGGATATGAATCGTCTATTCCCAGGTAATTCCGAGGGAAATATGACAGAATACCTTGCTTCTAAGGTAATTAGTGATCTGTCAGGCTCTGATGTTGTAATGGATATTCATGCCAGCAACATCTATCTTACAGAGATTCCACAGATAAGAATTAATGAACTTCATGAGGATACTCTTGTACCTATGGCTATGGAGAGTAATGTGGACTTCATCTGGGTTCACGGAGCCAGCACAGTTCTGGAATCTACTCTGGCATACAGTCTTAACAGCACAGGTACACCATGTCTCGTTGTAGAGATGGGCGTTGGAATGAGAATCACCAAGGAATATGGTGATCAGTTAGTCGACGGAATTTTTAACCTGATGAGCTCTATGGGAATATGGGAAGGCAAGACAGAGGCTACCCATAAGCCAATTATCTCAAGAGATTATGAGGATGTAAGCTTTCTTAATGCTTCAACTGGTGGATTGTTTGTTCCAAGAGTTAATCATTGGGAGGAATTAAGTAAGGGTGACCTGGTTGGAGAGATAATTGATCCATTATCTGGCAAGGTGCTTGATAGAATTGAGAGCCCTGTTGATGGAATACTCTTCACAATCAGAGAATATCCAATTGTTGATGAAGGTTCGCTCATCGGAAGACTGCTTAGAAAAGAGGTATACGCCAAATGAAAAAGATAACAGTATACGAGATTAAGGGTTTGTACCGTGACAACTTCAGAGTAACAGGATATGAATTTGGAAAAGG
>DCIU01000035.1:880-2661 GCA_002317245.1 Lachnospiraceae bacterium UBA1718 | reverse complement strand
AAGATACTTATTATTCCATGCTGTAATCCATATTCAATGAATATTCAGAAGAGATTCTGGCCAATTGATAATACAGATATTAACAGAATGTTCCCAGGCTATGATCTTGGTGAGACAACCCAGCGAATAGCTAACGGAGTGTTCGAGGCAATCAAGGATTATGAGTATGCAATCCAGTTCACCTCCTTCTATATGCCAGGTGATTTCGTGCCTCATATAAGAATGATGGATGAGGGCTTCTCTGATGTTGATACAGCCAAACTATTCGGTATGCCTTATGTGGTAAGAAGAATTGTAAGGCCGTATGATACTGCAACACTTAATTATAATCTGCAGGTATGGGATACCAAGGCATTCAGTATCTTCTCTACTACAACCAGCAGAATTGATACTAAGAGTGCAGGACAGGCAGTACTGTCAGTGCTTAGATTTTGCGGTAATCTGGGATTCGTTAAGTATCACGATAAGAAAAATATAGAATCAAGGGTTATTGATGATACAGAACTCATCTCAGTTCAGACAGCCAAGTCGGGACTCTTCGACGCTATGGTGAAGGCGGGTGATGCAATTGAAGAGGGAACACCAATTGCCAGAATTATTAACCCATATGATGGTGAGATTATGGAGACCTTATATGCCCCTGCAGATGGTGTGGTGTTCTTCATACATTCAGATCCTCTCACATATGCCAATACAGCTGTAATTAAGATTATTGAGGATTGATAAGTAAATCAGGCTTTCATCATTATTAATATAGTGGTAGTATTATTATACAGTTAGTTTTCTTTACAGAGGTGTATATATATGCAGCGAGTATTAGTTGTTGATGATATGAATACAAACAGAATGATACTTAAGACTATTCTTCAGTCAGAGTATCAGGTAGATGAGGCTGAGAATGGTCAGGTGGCTATCGATATGCTGTCGGCAGCAGACGCACAGTATAGTCTGGTAGTACTCGACTTGTTCATGCCAGTTGTAGATGGATTCGGAGTACTTGATTATATTACAGGTATGTCTTCTACTGATATACCACCAGTAATTGTAATTAGTAGTGATAATGAGGTTGAGACTGAGGCAAGATGCTTCGATTATGGTGTATCTGATTTCATTCTTAAGCCGTTCCGTAAGGATGTTATTAAGCAGAGAGTAAGGAATGTTATCGCTCTCTATGAATATCAGCATAGTCTTGAGCATGAGTTAAGCAGGAAGAATAAAGAGCTCTCACAGCAGAATGAAGAATTAATTGCTAACAGGGAGCTGGTTGAGAAGAGCTACAGCACTATCATCAATGTCCTTGGTGATGTGATTGAGTCAAGAAACCTTGAGAGTGGTACTCATGTCAAGAATGTAAGAACATATACCAAGATTCTTGGTATGCAGGTTATGAAGGAGTTCCCAGAGTACAATCTTACGGCTGATAGGGTTGAGATGATTGCCAAGGCGTCCGTTCTTCATGATATAGGTAAGATATCAATCTCAGATACAGTGCTTCTTAAGCCAGGAAGGCTTACCAAGGAAGAGTTCGAGATTATGAAGACACATACCACCAAGGGCTGTGAGATTCTAACAAAGCTTGTGGATGTATGGAGTGCAGATTACCAGAAGGTAAGCTATGAGATAGCCCGTTATCATCATGAGAGATTCGATGGAAAGGGTTATCCAGATGCACTTGCTGGTGACGCTATTCCAATATCAGCTCAGCTTGTATCCCTTGCAGATGTATATGATGCACTTGTATCAACCAGAGTATATAAGGCAGCCTATCCTAGGGAAGAAGC
>DCIU01000035.1:0-805 GCA_002317245.1 Lachnospiraceae bacterium UBA1718 | reverse complement strand
AGTGCAAGAGAATTATTCGAAGCATATCAGGATGCCAGCAGAAATAAAATTATGAGATAAAAATTTAGAGATGTGACTATTGAAGCCACATCTCTATTTTCTTGTAATTAATTGAAAAATATGATAGATTAACTCTTGCGTCAGTTCGTAACCTTCCTGACGAAAAACAAAACTAAGGGGTGAGTTCGAAACCTTCCTCACCTAAAACAAAACTAAAGGAGAAACAAATGAATACAAATGTAAAAAGATTATG
Source organism: Lachnospiraceae bacterium UBA1718 (assembly GCA_002317245.1). GTDB lineage: Bacteria > Bacillota > Clostridia > Lachnospirales > Lachnospiraceae > Colinaster. The sequence continues at coordinate 552 of DCIU01000035.1, read as the reverse complement.
TCAGGCTGCTATCATAGCAGCACTCTACATTGTGCTTACTTTCGTAGCCAATGCATTCGGTCTGGCCAACTATGCGGTCCAGGTCAGATTCTCGGAAGCGCTGACCATCCTTCCATACTTCACAGGGGCAGCAGTTCCTGGATTGTTTGTTGGATGTCTGCTTAGCAATATCTTAACAGGATGTGCACTTCCAGATATCATCTTCGGTTCTATAGCAACACTTATTGGAGCTGTGGGAACTGGCATCTTAGGCAAGAAGAGCAAATGGCTTGCACCTATTCCACCAATCGTGGCTAATGCAATCATTGTTCCATTCGTACTGAAATATGCATACGGAATTGAGCCATTGTGGTTCTCATTCGTAACCGTAACAGCTGGCGAGATTATCTCATGTGGAATCCTTGGTATGTTGCTTCTAAATGCACTTAGCAAGTACAAGGATAAGTTATTCGACTAATTAGGTAAGGTTAATTCAACGCGTTCATGCGTCTTCGGATGTGTGAACGCGTATTTATATGCACATAACTGAACTGTGCGGATTCTGTTTTCACG
>DCIU01000127.1:1035-5310 GCA_002317245.1 Lachnospiraceae bacterium UBA1718 | reverse complement strand
AAGGAATTTGACTTAGCCCTGGTTGGTACTAAGGGCAAGTGGTACGATCACAAGGTATCAGTATCTGATCCTATCGCTGAATAAGCAATTAACAAGCAGGCGGGGACTCCTCGCCTGCTTTTGGAGTTTTATAATATGGTAAAAAAGAGAGCACTAAGCCTGCTTCTGACCCTGCTTACATTAGGCTTCTTACTGGCTGGATGTGGGGGGACTTCTTCCAAGGTACCGGCTGACGGAACATATTCCTGTGAAGTCAGTTTAGAGGGCGGAACGGGCAAAGCAACAATTGAGAGTCCCTGTACTATAACAGTGACTGACGGCAAGTTGAATGCTACAATTAAATGGTCTAGTAAGAACTATGACTATATGATTGTTAACGGTGAAAAGTATATCAATGAATCAGAGTCAGGTGAGAAGAGCAGCTTCACTTTCCCTGTGGAGAGCCTGCCAATAGACCTGCCTGTAATAGGTGATACTACAGCGATGAGTACGCCACATGAGATTGAATATACTATTCATTTTGAATCGATTAATTAATATATGACTGGAAGAAAACGAATACTAATCTGTTTATATTTATTAATAATGTGCTTATCTATAGCTCTGTGTGCCTGTGGCGCCCAGAGCTATTCTGGCATGAAAGAGGGCAATGGTCCGGACTATAATACATTAACCAAGACTGGCAGCATGGACCTTAAATATGCTGAATGCTTCACGGTGGATGAACTGGGAGAATACAGCTTAATTACCATTCAGGATGATAAGTTCTTAGTTGTTCCTGAGAATTCTGAGATTCCATCTAAGATTCCGGAAGATATTGTGGTATTAAAGCAGCCAATCAACAATGTCTATCAGGTATCCTCATCAATTATGGATATGATTGTTAAGATTGATGCCATGGACCATTTCTCATTTACGGCTACCAAGACAAGCGACTGGCATATTGATTCAGTTCTTGATGCGGTTAATCAGGGGAAGTTGACCTATGCCGGCAAATACAGCCAGCCTGACTATGAGATGCTGCTTGCAAAGGGCTGTAGTCTTGCCATTGAGAATACCATGATTCTTCACAATCCCGAGACTAAGGAGAAGCTGGAGAGTCTTGGAATTCCTGTACTTATCGAACACTCCACATACGAATCTCATCCCTTGGGCAGACTTGAATGGATCAAGCTCTATGGTCTGCTCTTCGGCAAAAGTGATGAGGCTGTAACCTTCTACGACGAAAGCCTGTCCCAGGTGGAGCAGGTTATTCAGAAGGAGAGTACAGGTAAGTCGGTGGCTTTTTTCTACGTAACAAGTAATGGGGCTGTAAGCGTCAAGAAGCCTACGGACTACGTGGCCAAGATGGTTGGCCTGGCGGGAGGAACCTATCTGCCGGATGCGGTGGAGGACGAGGAGGACAACGCCATGTCCACAATCAATATGACCATGGAGGACTTCTACGCAGCCACCAAGGATGCGGATATTCTGATATACAATTCGACAACGGTGGGGGACTTGAGCAGCTTAGGTGACCTGTCAGGCAAGAGTCCTCTCTTCGCCGATTACAAGGCTGTGAAGGAGGGCCGGGTATATATGACTGGCCTCAGCTTCTTCCAGAAGACCACCGGTGTCTGCGACCTCATCACAGACATCAACAAGGTATGCGAAGGCGACGAGGACGACCTTGCTTTTTTGGTTCCACTGAGATGACCCAAGGGGATGACCCTGGGGGACGGGGTCAGAGTGTCATTTTGATAGGGGGTCCCTGTCCCACCCTATCATTTGGGAGATTCACGTGAACAATAAGAGAAACCATTACATAATTGCATATTTGATAGCCTTGCTAGTGCTGGTCCTGCTGATGGTCTGGAATATTACCGCCGGCAGCGTAGACATTACCATGGGCCAGGTATGGGCAATTCTTGGACGAGCTGAAATGGATTCTACCGCCAGCAGAATTATCTGGGATATCAGACTGCCCAGAATGTGCGCGGCCATTATCTTAGGTGGCGCCCTGTCAGTATCGGGCTTCCTGCTGCAGACTTTTTTCCAGAATCCGATTGCGGGCCCATATGTCCTTGGTATCTCCTCAGGAGCCAAGCTTGTGGTAGCTCTGACTATGATTTTCCTCCTTGGCAGGGGAGTGACAATCGGTTCTATCGGCATGGTGGCAGCGGCCTTCGTCGGTTCCTTAATCGCCACCGGTTTTGTCCTGGCAATATCGCTTAAGACCAAGAACATGTCCAGACTCATCATCTGCGGCATTCTAATCGGATACATCTGCTCGGCAATCACAGATTTCTGCGTGACCTTCGCAAGCGACTCCAACATCGTGAACCTCCACAACTGGTCCCTGGGCTCCCTGTCTGGCATGACCTGGTCCAACATCCGCGTGATGACCATCATTGTGGCGCTGGCACTTACAGTGACCTTCATGCTAAGCAAGCCTATCGGCGCCTACGGGCTGGGTGAGACCTACGCCAGGGGTATGGGTGTCAATGTAAAAGTGCTGCGGACTGTGATAATTCTGCTTTCCAGCGTGTTGTCAGCCTGCGTGACGGCTTTCGCAGGGCCTATTTCCTTCGTTGGTATTGCGGTGCCACATCTGGTTAAGGTATCGACTTCGACAGCCAAGCCAATTGTGCTGATACCGGGATGCTTCTTAGGCGGTGCCATTGTGACACTTCTCTGCGACGGGATAGCCAGGACGGTATTTGCACCAACTGAACTTTCCATTAGCTCAGTGACCGCGATTTTGCTGGTGCCTGTTGTAATCGTGATGATGCTTAGGAAAGGAGGAGCCCGTGAGTAAGAATGGTGGAATATCTCTTGAGAACTTAAGCGTTGGATACGATAACAGAGCTCTTGTATCTGATATCTGTCTGGCGGTGAAGCCGGGGCAGATTGTGACTCTTATTGGGCCTAACGGTGCGGGTAAGAGCACGATTCTTAAGAGTATTATCAGGGAACTTAAGCTGATTGATGGAGTCATCATGCTGTCGGGCAAGGACAGTATGTCGCTTAAGGGCGAGGAGCTTGCTAAGGAACTGTCCATGGTGATGACAGAGCGTCCGCGAACGGAGCTTATGACCTGCAGGGAAGTGGTGGCTACGGGACGTTACCCTTATACGGGACGTCTTGGTATTCTGTCTGAGGCTGACTGGAAGATAGTGGATGAGGCTATGGAGCTTGTGGGGGCCACGGATACCGCCGCCCAGGACTTCACTCGGATTAGTGATGGCCAGAGGCAGCGCGTGATGTTAGCCAGGGCTATTTGCCAGGAACCTAAGATTCTGGTGCTGGATGAACCTACATCCTTCCTGGATATCAGGTTCAAGCTGGATATTCTCTCTACCATTCACAAGCTTGCCCGCCAGAGAAAAATTGCTGTGATTATGTCTCTGCATGAGCTTGAACTTGTACGAGGCATTTCAGATGTTATTGCCTGTGTAGAGGGTGATCATATAGGTAGAATTGGAAGACCTGATGAGATATTCACAGGTGGTTATATACAGAGACTGTACGGCATTGATGAGGCTAGCTTCGATGAGAAGACGGGTATGCTCATCCTGCCGAAATGGGAAGATTAGTCTGGCGATTGGCCGGATGGTATGCAGGTCTGTCAGATTGATTGGATAGGTAGATTATGGCTAAAGTTATTATGGTTCAGGGGACCATGTCTGGTGCCGGCAAGAGTATGCTTGTGGCAGGATTGTGCAGAGTATTAGCACAGGACGGAGTAAAGGTGGCCCCATTCAAATCTCAGAATATGGCACTTAATTCCTTCGTGACAGAGGAAGGGCTTGAGATGGGACGCGCACAGGTAATGCAGGCTGAGGCAGCAGGCATTAAGCCAAGTGTGCTGATGAACCCTATCTTGCTTAAGCCTACAAGTGACTGCGGATCCCAGGTGATTGTAAATGGCAAGGTTATAGCCAATATGAAGGCCAGGGAATACTTCGAGTATAAGAAGAAGCTAGTGCCGGATATTTTACAGGCTTATGAGAAGCTGTCTGAGGCGGTGGACGTCATCGTGATTGAGGGCGCCGGGAGTCCTGCGGAGATTAATCTCAAGTCAGAAGATATCGTGAATATGGGCATGGCCGAGATGGTGGATGCGCCGGTGCTTCTGGTGGGAGACATTGACAGAGGTGGAGTGTTTGCCCAGCTTGTGGGTACCATGATGCTGCTGAAGGATGCGGAGAAGGATCGTGTGAAGGGACTTGTTATTAATAAGTTCCGTGGCGACAAGACCATTCTTGATCCTGGTATTGAGATGCTTAAGGACTA
>DCIU01000127.1:351-971 GCA_002317245.1 Lachnospiraceae bacterium UBA1718 | reverse complement strand
AGCCTGACGGAGAGATTCGATAAGTGTGGTGCTGGTGCCGGCGGCGCGGATGCTTCGGGCGCGCCGGGGGCTGCAATTAATATTGCAGTTGTGCGCTTTCCTCGAATTAGTAATATATCTGATTTCTCTGCCTTTGAGAGATTCGAGGGTGTGAGAGTCAATTATGTAGATTCGCCTGAAGAGATTCTTAAGGCTGATATGGTGATTCTGCCGGGAAGCAAGAATACTCTTGGCGACCTTAAGTGGATGCGTGAGCGCGGGCTTGAGGCGGCTATTAAGAAGTTCAGTGAGAAGAAGATTGTTTTCGGCCTATGCGGTGGGTATCAGATGCTTGGTGACAGTATCGCCGATCCCTGCGGAGTTGAAGAGGGTGGCAGCATGCGTGGCTTAGAACTGCTTCCAATGACAACTGTGCTGAAGGATTCCAAGGTTACAAGCCAGGTAACTGGCAAGATTGGCAATATCGGCGGACCGCTGTCAGCCCTGTCAGGGCTTCATGTGAATGGCTATGAGATTCATATGGGTGAGAGCGCGTCGGGTTCTGTTGGCTGTTCTGCGGGAGCTGCGTGTGGTGAGTGTGATTCGGCTGAGGGAGCTGCTGATGGCCAGGCTGCCAGCTC
>DCIU01000127.1:0-223 GCA_002317245.1 Lachnospiraceae bacterium UBA1718 | reverse complement strand
GAGGTTCTTGCCAAGGACAAGGGTCTGGAGCTGTCTGAGAGTGGCGCCACCGACTATTTGGCCTTCAAGGAGAGCCAATACGACAAGCTGGCAGATGTGATAAGAGAATACATGGATATGGATACTATATATTCTATTTTGAAATTAGAAAAGTAAGCCTGAAGCAGGAAAAAACAAGAAAAAGAAATGAACCTACAGGAAATATTACAGACAAAACAAATTA
>DCIU01000027.1:1137-9897 GCA_002317245.1 Lachnospiraceae bacterium UBA1718 | reverse complement strand
CCGAAATCATCCATATCAATGGTAATCAGTCCTGCAAAGTAGTCGCCCGCATTTTTGCCCGGAGTACTAAGAAACTGTTCTATAAGCTGTCTTGCATAATCCATCTTATAGAGCTTGGTCAGGGAATCACGCATATTGGCATCTGCCTGGCGAAGTTCGAGTCTCTTGGACTCATTGATATTCTTAAAGAAGCCTACAATCTTCTCTGGCTTGCCATCCTCATCAAGAATCGGGCGACCCTTAATAAGATGCCACTCATAGTCGCCGTTATCCATACGTATTCTAAGCTCGTGCTCAATTATTGGAACTCCCCACTTGCAGTCATTAAGAAGAGCATCAAGCTTCTCCCAATCAGCATTAAGGACATACCTGTACTGCTTAGCCACATTGCTGAAGTTGCTAATAACCACTCTGTCCTCGCCGACACCATCTCTACTGCCAGCGTACTCCATAATGTCGTTCTTAACATCATACTCAAAAATACGGTCAATACTAAGCGCAATCAGGCTCTCAAGCTTGGCCTTCTCCTCATTAAGCTCCAGATTACGGTTATTCCTGACACCCTCAAGAATGTGAACAATCTCAACAATAAGTACCATTGTAACAAGGGCAACGAACACACCAGAGGCTGAAACAAGTAGTGCTTTAGTATCGCCTTTTGTACTATTGGCAACGGCATGCAATATCTCTATGGTAACAAATAGTCCAGACACAATTGACGTAAACATATAGTCACAATATGCAATTGTAATAATCATAAATGGGATTGCTACAAGCTCATCTGAGACCTTGTTGCTCTCAATGAGCATAACAGCATAGAAAAGAAGAATCAGCCCAAAGAATATATCACGGAACAATACCGGTCTCTTCTTCATCTGACCATAACTTAAAAGTCCAAACAGAACCGGAAGCCATGCAAATGTAAATATTACAGCCTTAATAACAGTATCAACATCACCGTATGTAGGACTTGAAAATGCCATACCCGCAAGTATGGATATACCAAGAGCAATGACCGTATAGCAGAGTAATGCCACTGTATTAATTTTTGCTGTTTCTGAATTCTCGCTCCATTTAATGAGCTTCTTCAAAAATTCCTTCATTGCTCCCCAATTCCCCTATCATAGACACATAATGAGATTATATCATTATATACGCAAAAACTCCATAGTACTTTCACACCATGGAGTCTTGTATATAAAGAAATATTCTTCTTTGAAATAACACTATATTGCTCAAATAGCTAGCATTTCATTTAATTTTTTCCTGACATTCTCATACTCATCAAAGAGTATTGTATTAATACCAAGCACACCTGCCGTATCCAGATTATGCTGCATATCATCAATGAATACACACTCATCCGGAATGAGGTCATACTTATCGATAAGGTACTGGTAAATCTCCTTATCCGGCTTAATGAGATGGCACTCGAAGGAAAATACCCCGCCATCCATATAAGGAATAAAGTCAAGGGCCTCATCACAGTCCTTCCTGCAATATGTAGAAAAGTTGGACAGGAATAGAACCCTGTATCCTGCTGCCTTCAGCTCCTTAATCCAGGGAATAGCATAGTCCCTTCTGGTGACCAGCTTAACCTGGTCCTTCACACACTTACGAATGTCCTCCTCGATCTCTGGATCCATGCTTACGAAAGCATCCACAATCTGCTCATAGGTCCAGACATCGCGGTCGAACTCACACCAGTATGGAGACAGCATAATAGCCTTAGCCAGGCGCATGGAATAGTCATCAGAATATCCCTGCCCCTTAATGAAGTCCAACCAGCCATAGGTGGTTAATACATTACCGATGTCAAATATTACAGTTGATATCATTTTTACTTACTAAGCTTGCTCTCACGATAGATGATATCGTGACGTCCAGGACCATTAGATACCATAGTGATAGGGTAACCAATCTGCTCCTCAACGAACTCAATGTAGTTACGGCAGTTCTCTGGAAGATCTTCGTAGTTCTTGATACCACGGATATCGCACTTCCAGCCTGGAAGAGTCTTAAGAACTGGCTTAGACTTCTCAAGAAGTCTTGTAACAGGGAACTCTGTTGTAACTTCGCCATCAACATCGTAGCCAACACATACTGGAATCTCATCCAGGTAGCCAAGTACATCAAGTACTGTGAAGGCAACATCTGTTGTACCCTGAAGACGACAGCCATACTTGCTGGCAACACAGTCGAACCAGCCCATTCTACGTGGACGGCCTGTTGTAGCACCGTACTCACCACCATCACCACCACGACGTCTGAGCTCATCTGCCTCATCGCCGAAGATTTCTGAAACAAAGGCGCCAGCACCAACTGCTGAAGAGTAAGCCTTAACAACTGTTACAATCTGTTTAATCTCATATGGTGGAATACCTGCTCCAATTGCGCCATAAGCTGCAAGTGTAGAAGATGATGTAACCATAGGGTAAATACCATGATCTGGATCCTTAAGTGTACCAAGCTGACCCTCTAAGAGGATTGTCTTGCCTTCCTTAATAGCCTTGTTAAGGAATAATGATACATCTGTTACATAAGGAGCTACCATGTCTCTGTACTCATGAAGAGTAGCAAGTAATTCCTTAGGATCCATTGCTGGCTTCTTGTACATATGCTCGAAGAGAATATTCTTCATCTCGCATACTCTCTCAACCTTCTCCTCGAGGAGCTCATCATCGAAGAGCTCACTTACCTGGAAGCCGATCTTAGCATACTTATCTGAATAGAATGGAGCGATACCTGACTTAGTAGATCCGAATGACTTACCTCCAAGCCTCTCCTCTTCATACTGATCAAGTAATACATGATATGGCATAACGATCTGGCATCTGTCAGATACAAGAATCTTAGGCATTGGAACACCCTTATCAACAATAGACTTAATCTCATTGAAGAGAATAGGAATGTTAAGTGCTACACCGTTACCAATAATACTTGTTGTATGATCATAGAAAACACCACTTGGAAGTGTATGCAGCGCAAACTTACCATACTCATTTACAATTGTATGACCTGCATTAGCACCACCCTGGAAACGGATGATAATGTCCGCCTTTTCAGCAAGAGTATCAGTAATCTTACCCTTACCTTCATCACCCCAATTTGCTCCAACTACTGCTTTTACCATTTTTCTTTCCTCCAATAACGTTTATACGTTTATCTCTGCCTTAACGCCAAGTAAGTCGCTGTTCTCCTGTAAGATAGGGTTAATCACATCTCTAATGAATATCTCAACCTGTCTTGCGCTACGGCCTACATACTTAGTAGGATCCATAGAAGCCTTAAGCTCATCAAGAGTTAAGTTAAATGCCTCATCCTCTGCAATAAGCTCTAAGAGATTATTATCCTTACCCTCTTCCTTAACAGTCTTACCAGCCTGCATAGATAATGTTCTGATCTTCTCGTGAAGCTCCTGACGATCTCCACCAGCCTTAACTGCATCCATCATAATATTCTCAGTAGCCATGAATGGAAGCTCTGCCATCATATGCTTCTCAATAACTTTTGGATAGACAACAAGTCCATCTACTACATTGAGACACAGATCAAGGATTCCATCGATTGCCAGGAAGCCTTCTGGAACAGAGAGTCTCTTGTTAGCTGAATCATCAAGAGTTCTCTCGAACCACTGTGTTGCTGATGTGATTGCAGGATTAAGTGCATCACAGATTACATATCTTGAAAGGGAAGCAATTCTCTCACTTCTCATTGGATTTCTCTTATATGCCATTGCTGATGATCCAATCTGGCTCTTCTCGAATGGCTCTTCAACCTCCTTAAGGTGCTGAAGAAGTCTGATGTCATTGCTCATCTTGGTAGCAGAAGCTGCAATACCAGCAAGTACATTGAGCACTCTTGTGTCCATCTTACGAGAGTAAGTCTGGCCAGATACTGGAACACATGCCTCAAAGCCCATCTTCTTAGCAATCATTGGATCAATCTTATCAATTGTCTCCTGGTCACCATTAAAGAGTTCAAGGAAGGATGCCTGAGTACCTGTTGTACCCTTGCTTCCAAGAAGCTTCATTGTAGAAAGTACGAAGTTAAGGTCCTCGTAGTCAAGCATGAACTCCTGAAGCCAGAGGGATGCTCTCTTACCAACTGTTGTTGGCTGTGCTGGCTGGAAATGAGTAAATGCAAGTGTTGGCTGATCCTTATACTTATCAGCGAACTTAGCAAGCTCATCCATTACGTTAACAAGCTTCTTCTTAACAAGCTTCAAAGCCTCAGTCATTACGATAATATCGGTATTATCACCTACATAACAGCTTGTAGCTCCCAGGTGAATAATACCCTTAGCCTTAGGGCACTGAACGCCATATGCATATACATGGCTCATTACATCGTGACGAACTTCCTTCTCTCTTGCCTTGGCAACATCATAATTGATGTCATCCATATGAGCCTTAAGCTCGGCAATCTGCTCGTCTGTAATATCAAGTCCTAATTCCTTCTCAGTCTCAGCAAGGGCAATCCATAATCTTCTCCAGGTGCGGAACTTCTTGTCTGGAGAGAAGATGTACTGCATCTCTTTGCTGGCATATCTCTCTGATAATGGGCTTACATAAACATCTGTACTCATTTCATTCCTCGTTTCTTTTATTTTAAGGTAAAAATGAATTCAACTAAGAATTCAGCTTACCTATAAATTCCCTAACACGCTTATTGTCTGTATCAAACACCTTATCAGGCGCATCATCAATAACAACGTTACCATTCTCAAGGAATACAATCCTGTCAGATACCTCTCTGGCAAACTGCATCTCATGAGTAACAATAATCATTGTCATATGCTCACTTGCTAACTGCTTAATTACCTTAAGTACTTCTCCCGTAAGTTCTGGATCCAAGGCTGAAGTTGGCTCATCGAAGAAGAGAATCTTAGGCTGAAGTGCAAGTGCTCTGGCAATTGATACTCTCTGCTGCTGACCACCTGATAATTCGCATGGATAATTATCTGCCTTATCAGCAAGACCGAACCTGTCAAGAAGCTCCATTCCTCTCTTAACAGCTTCATCCTTAGGGACTCCGGCAACTGTAATAAGAGCATCTGTAACATTCTTAATTACTGAATAATGAGGGAAGAGATTAAAGCTCTGGAATACAAGGCCGAAGGTCTTACTAATCTCCTTCAGTTCCTTCTTGCTGGCATATACCGCCTTGCCATTCACACTAGTCGCAGCATTTTGGCCAAGATATATTATCTCGCCGTCATCTATCTCTGTAAGCATTGTAGCACATCTAAGGATGGTTGACTTACCAGAACCGGAAGGTCCGATAATTGATACAACCTCTCCCTCTCTAACAAGAAAGGATATATCCTTAAGAACGTGAACATCCTCGCCGAATGATTTCTTAATTGATCTAAGTTCTAATAATACTTCTCTGTCGTCCATATGCTCACCTCTAATTGTAATATGACAGCTTCTTCTCGAAGCATTCCATTATGAAAGCAACTACATAGTTGAATACAAAATAGAATAATCCGGCAACCATAAGAGCTGTTACTGAAGCCTGCTTGGCAGCTATCTGCTTGGCAATGGTAAACATCTCAGCAACTGCAATAACGAATGCAAGGGAAGTATCCTTAACAAGCGTAATGGTCTCATTAGTAACAGGAGGCAGTATACGCTTAATTACCTGTGGAAAAATAATCTTAAAAAATGTCTGAGTCTTGTTATAACCAAGAACTCTTGCGGCCTCATACTGTCCAACTGGTATTGACTGAATACCAGATCTGTATATCTCAGCGAAGTAGGCAGCGTAATTAATAGAGAAAGCAATAATTACTGCCACAAACCTGTAGCTCTGAGAAATCTTAACTCCAAATACGTAGTATGGAGCAAAGTACACAACAATAAGCTGAAGCATAAGTGGTGTTCCACGCATGATGGCTATATAGATCTTAACTATCCACTGGATTACCTTAACCTTGGACATACGTCCAAAAGCAACAATCAGACCTAGTGGAAGTGAAAACAGTAATGTGAGCAGAAAAATCTCTGCAGATACCACCATACCGCTTGCTAATTGCGAAAAAGTAGAAGCCATAAATCCCCCGTCATAAAACGACATAATGGGCACTAGCGGCCAAGGTCGCCAGTACCCAATTAATAACAAATTACTAATTACTTACCAAGACAAACACTGTCTACAAGACCGAAGTCTGCATAGTTCTCAGCAATCTTCATGAATGTGCCGTCGTCAACCATCTCAAGAAGAGTCTTCTCAACCTGATCCTTAAGCTCTGTGTTGCCAAGAAGGAAACCAACGCCGTACTGCTCAAGTGAAAGAGCCTCATCAAGAATTACATAAGCACCAGCTTCTCTTGAGTTGATCTGGAAGTTAGCTACACCAATATCCATTGCAAGTGCATCAATAGCACCAGCCTCAAGATCCATGAAACCTGTGTTGTAATCAGCATACTGTGTAAGGCTTGCAAAAGATGCTGCAAGATCAAGATTCTCCTGATTCTCCTCATCCTCTAATGCTGCAAGTGCTGAAGAATCCTTCTGAACACCAATATTCTTGCCAGCAAGATCTGCCTTAGTAGCGATACCTGAATCGCCAGCTACTACGAATACCTGGCTGTTATCAACGTATGGTACTGACCATGTGTACTGATCCTCACGACCATTGATTGTGAAACCATTCCAGATACAGTCGATAGCGCCACTGCTAAGCTCCATATCCTTAGCATCCCAGTCGATTGGCTGCTTAACAAGCTCCCAACCGTTACGTGCACATACCTCAGCGGCAAGGTCAAGGTCGAAACCAACATACTCACCAGTTGCCTCATCAAGGGAACCATATGGTGGGAACTCAGCATCGAAACCAACGATGAATGTTGTTCTTGCGTCTGCTGCAGGTGCCTCTGCCTCTGCTGCCTCCTCTACTACTGGAGCAGCCTCTTCTACTGCTGCCTCTGCTGCAGGTGCCTCTGCTTCTGCTGCAGGAGCTGCTGCCTGTCCGCATGCAACAAGGCCAAAAATCATAGCCATTGTCATGCATAATGCTAACATTTTCTTCATAATAAAACCTCCTCCTGGTGATTACTCACCATTCAACAAATCACTACGCTAAAGCGCTTAAACATCATAACCTACGTAAGGCTATATGTCAATGAACTGAATCCTTATTCTTCTTATTAAATGCGAACTTATGAATATCGCTCGAGCATATCCAGTGTCTCTCTGGAATATTCAGGGAATTTATTAATGAAATCCCTAAGTTCCTTCTCACCTTCCTTGGCAAGCCTCTTGTTATAATCCATTCTCGCACGGAGCTTCTGACGCTGAATAATATGAGCGTGGCGAAGCTCAACCATCTCGTTGTGTTCTAAGATTGCCTGTGGATTATGGAGCCATGCATATACATCGTTGAGCTGATACTTGCGAAGCTTTCTAAGTAGCTCTGCCTGATAGAAGGTAAGTTCCTGCTCATTAGCCTTATTACGGTCCCTGATATCCACCTCCACAAGATATTCATCCCAGGACTTCTTAAGCTCTCTGGCAGAGTTAACATTGTATTTGGTGTAGAGATAGTCCAGAAGATTAGTATTATTCACGTATCTAATCTTAACCGTATTCTGAAGCAGAATTATTCGGTTAATACCCTTCTGGGTTCTGGCCAGTTCCTTGGTAGCATCCTGATACTTAACAAATAGTATGGTTATAGCCACCGCTGCTGCCAGGGCAACTATGATATATCCAATTCCCGTCTCCATCTCGAAGCCAAACTGCAGAATAAGAAGCATTAGAACACAGAGAGCTGCAGCAAATACACTGATAATTACCATTCCCCTGTAATTAAGGATGTCCCTGTTAAGCTCTGCCTGTCTGTAAAGATAAGCATGCTTTTCAGCTTCTAACTTATGCAGATCCTCCTTAACAAGCACCTTATACTTCTCAGCTTCATCAATATCCTCATAAGCCTGGGGCATCTTGTCCTCGAAGCGTTCCATGGCTCTGAACTGTGCCTCAGTCATGGTGGTCTTCTTAAGGTTATTAGCCTCATTCTCCTCCTGATAGAAGAGAATCTTACGGGCAGAATCCTGAAGGCTGATCTTCTCCTGGGTAGGAAGAGCCTCAATCTCATCCATATCCTTAAGTGTGGCTGTTACAAAGTTATATTCATTGGCAAGCTTATCCATCTCTGTGGATGCGTCCTTAACCTGCTCAACCAGACTTCTTATGTACTTCTCTCTCTGAACCTCGTCACTCATCTTGAAGAGATGCTTCTCTTCTACAATGTGGTCCCAGTCCCATTCGAATTCTTCTTCATTCCCCTCATCTAATTCAAGATCAAGGAAGTCCTCATCCTGACCCCTGAATAGCTTTTTAAGGAATCCACCACCAAATGCCATATATCTCTCCCAAACAGCTAATTAACGCGTCTGTTTCTAAACATGCTGTCTCTGTACTCTTCCTTAGTCTCCTCAGCCATACTGCATATGCCATCATAGTAGGCTGTTCCATTGGACTTAAGGTTGTGAAGTTCACTAATGAACTTGGATACTGGCTGTCTGGACCAGTCCAGCTTACAGAATTCGCACTTTCTCTCAACTTCCAGGGAATCCTCATAGGATTCCTTATGTTCTGACAGATATGTCAGGTAATCTTTATCCGTCATATAGAGCTTCATGGCGCTCAACATGCACACATAGCTCTCTGTACTTGGATAGGTCTCATAAGCCTTGGCGAAGCATTCTGCCGCTCTCTTGAAGGCGAAGAGCTTAGCCTCACATACGCCCAT
>DCIU01000027.1:0-972 GCA_002317245.1 Lachnospiraceae bacterium UBA1718 | reverse complement strand
CTCACTAAGAAGGGCTCTCCACTCATCCTCTTCGTAGAAGCCAACCTCATTGGCAAGTAGGGCAACCAGCTTGGACAGGGGATCAATCTTGCCAACCATCTTCCTAATCTCTCTGGATAGTTCAGGAAGTTCGCATTCCTTCTCTAACCAGTCAGCAAGTTCTATTGTGACAAACCTGTCATCTAACAGATAGGCATTGTGATAGAGGTAATAGCACAGCTCTTCCACACTGTAGATGTTACAGCAGTCGTCAGATATAAAATATGGAGTTTTAGCATATGCGCCTAAGCACACAAGTACATTGCTCATCTTATCGACCTTAATTCTCTTTGCTCACATTAAGTGGTATCTGCTTGGTGAAGAGCTGATCGCTGGCTTCAACAAACTCTCCGAAGCCCATATCCGTCACATTCACCCTAAGCATATCCTCTGATTCCATCACCACTTCCAGCCTGATTCTGCAGGCCTTGGGCTGATGGTCACTCAGTCCATCAAGTACTATCTCAACATTCCTAACATTACGCCCATCCAGGGGTGTAATAGTAATTACAAAAGTATTGCCCGTGTCAAGAATCAGATCCACCGTCTTCTTAGAATCGAACCAGTTCTCTCCACCATCAAGCAATGCCAGGTAGGAATCCTTGCCCTTACGGTTAACATACATACCCACATTGGCACGAAGCTTATCCTGACCCAGGAATATCATGGTCCTGGCCTCCGGCCTGGTAGCTAACTTCTCTCTCATGGCATAGGCTGCACCACGGCTGTATAAGTTATTACCCTTGAAGGCTCTTCTGTTGCGGCACAGCTCCTTAATGGATTCCTTACACCAGTCCCCATTAAAGCCGTCTCCAAGCAGGTAGGCGCAGCTTACAATCTTACCCTCTGTGGACTCCTTAACTATCTCAGTGAATCTCATATCCAGAAGATTGTCTGTAGCTCCCGCTACATCATAGGCCGTGCCTTCCACGA
>DCIU01000142.1:3093-3743 GCA_002317245.1 Lachnospiraceae bacterium UBA1718 | reverse complement strand
ACATAGCCTTCCTTATCTGGCTTCTTCTTGGTAAGTGGTGAGATCTCAATTGGATGATCCATGATGAATGTAGGCTGGAGGAGGTGCTCCTCTACGAACTCCTCGAAGAAGAGGTTAAGGATATCACCCTTCTTATGTCTGTCTTCGAACTCAACATGCTTCTCCTTGGCAATTGCCTTAGCAGCCTCTGTATCAGGAATCTCATCGAAGTCCACACCTGCATATTTCTTAACAGCTTCGATCATTGTCATTCTCTCGAATGGCTTACCGAAGTCAATCTCGAGATCACCATACTTAACGATTGGTGAACCATTAACTGTCTCAGCAATGAGTCTGTACATTCTCTCTGTCAGATCCATCATTCCATAGTAATCTGTATATGCCTGGTAGAGCTCCATAAGTGTGAACTCTGGATTATGTCTTGTATCAAGACCCTCATTACGGAATACACGTCCAATCTCGTATACTCTCTCTAATCCACCTACGATAAGTCTCTTCAGGTAGAGCTCAAGCGAGATACGAAGCTTAAGGTCCTCATCAAGGGCATTGAAATGAGTCTCGAATGGTCTTGCAGCTGCTCCACCCGGATTAGATACTAGCATTGGAGTCTCAACCTCCATGAAGCCCTGCTCATCAAGGAATCTACGAAT
>DCIU01000142.1:2266-3004 GCA_002317245.1 Lachnospiraceae bacterium UBA1718 | reverse complement strand
TATCTAAGATCTGTATTAGTCATTCCATGGAACTTCTCTGGAAGTGGCTGAAGGTTCTTGCTGAGAAGAACTGTCTCTGTTGCATGAACAGATATCTCACCCTTCTGAGTACGGAACATATATCCCTTAACGCCGATGATATCACCAGCATCATACTTCTTGAAGTCAGCATATGCATCATCACCCAGTGAATCTCTTGATACATATACCTGTACATCGCCCTTAAGGTCCTGTACGTTACAGAATGAAGCCTTACCCATTACACGCTTAAGCATAATACGTCCTGCAATGCTAACATTGATTGGTGACGCATCCATGATTGCACGTCTCTCGTTGTAATCCTCATTAAGTGCTGCCTTAGCTGCCTCTTCATCAAGACCATCCACATTTACTTCAGCTCTTCCGGCAAGTAATGTAGCCTCATGCTCCACGTACTCAGCCTTAGCGTCTGCTGAATGGTAAGTCTGATCATATTTTGTAATCTGGAATGGATCCTTGCCTGCTGCCTGAAGATTAGCAAGCTTCTCTCTCTTATTCTTTCTAATCTGATTAAGATCTGGCTCCTTAGCCTGATTGTTATTGTCTCCCATATTTCCTCCTATACAAACAATCGCGTTCTCTTTTCAATGGAAAAGCGGACGCGACTGAGTCTACCAATTAGTGTGATCTCTGGATCTCCAGAACCTTGTACTCGCTAACTCCAGCTGGTGTCTCAACTGATACTGTATCACCAACCTT
>DCIU01000142.1:1044-2054 GCA_002317245.1 Lachnospiraceae bacterium UBA1718 | reverse complement strand
TCTTCAATACGTGCCTGGATGTCTCTCTGCTCATCCTTAGCAGCATCGTACTCAGCGTTCTCGGAAAGGTCACCCTGTGCTCTGGCTTCCTTAAGCTTCTCAGCATTTTCACGACGCTTATTGACCTTTAAGTCCTCAAGCTCTTCCTCGTACTGTTTTAAACCTTCATAGGTAAGAATATTCTTCTTAGCTTCCATCTCTTGCTCCTTTATTACTATATATACACTATAAATATGTAGCGATACTTATACAACCTACAATATTATAGTTATTTATCCCTGCTATGTCAATAAAAGCCCCGCAAAAATGCGAGGCTTTTTATATGTTTCACTATTCTTCTATGTGCTCTCTTCCCTGAGCTATGATAGACCTTACATGGTCATCTGCCAGCGAATAAAATACGGACTTACCTTCACGTCTTGCCTTGACAAGCTTACTCTGTTTGAGCACCTTAAGCTGATGTGATATAGCCGATTGTGTCATACCCAGCACATCCGCCAGGTCACATACGCATACCTCAGCTTCGAATAATACGAAGAGGATTCTGATTCTTGTGGAGTCGCCGAATACCTTGAAGAGTTCAGCCAGATCCATAAGCTCTATTTCATCAGGCATTGTGCTCTTAACCTTCTCAAGCAGATCTGTGTGAAGTTCTATTGTGTCACAGCATTCTACTTCGTAGCTGTGGTCGTGACAGTGTTCATGGTTATGCATATATTCCTCGATTCTAGTTGCAGTCACTTTTACAGGTTCTTAACATTCAGCGCTCTGATTGCATTGAGAACTGCTATTACCATTACTCCTACATCAGCGAAAATTGCCACCCACATGTTGGCGATTCCTAAGGCACCTAATATAAGGCAGAGAATCTTAACTCCGATGGCGAAGTATATGTTCTGGTATACGATTCTTAAACACTTACGCGAGATTCTAATAGCTTTACTTATCTTAAGTGGATCATCGTCCATGAGGACAACGTCCGCAGCTTCAATTGCCGCATCTGAACCCAT
>DCIU01000142.1:0-1028 GCA_002317245.1 Lachnospiraceae bacterium UBA1718 | reverse complement strand
GCACCCATGGCGATACCTATGTCTGCACGCGAGAGAACTGGAGCATCATTAATGCCGTCACCAACGAAGGCTAACTTCTCCTTGCCAGATAGCTCACCTAAGAGTCTCTCGACGATGTCAACCTTGTCACCTGGAAGAAGTTCACTGTGGACTTCATCTATTCCAAGGGTA
This sequence comes from Lachnospiraceae bacterium UBA1718, assembly GCA_002317245.1. GTDB lineage: Bacteria > Bacillota > Clostridia > Lachnospirales > Lachnospiraceae > Colinaster. The sequence continues at coordinate 857 of DCIU01000142.1, read as the reverse complement.
GCTGCAACATGATCCGCAACCTTCTTAGCATCGCCAGTAAGCATTACTGCCTTCTTAACGCCGCTACTCTTAAGTCTCTTAATCGCTTCTGCAGATGTTGACTTAATTCTGTCAGAGATTACTCCGTGACCTACATATTCGCCTTCAACAGCCACATGTACAATTGTGCCAATACCTGTACAGTCCTCACAGTCGATACCAAGTCTCTTCATAAGCTTGATATTACCTACGGCTACCTGCTTGCCATCAACCTTAGCCACCACTCCGTGACCACCGATCTCTTCGACATCTGTTATTCTGTTCTTATCAATATCTTTACCATAGGCCTGCTTAAGGCTCTTAGAGATTGGATGATTACTATAACTCTCAGCAAGGGCAGCATACTCAATGAGCTGTTCCTCAGGGATTGTATTGTGGTGTACATCTGTTACCTCGAATACACCCTCTGTCATTGTTCCAGTCTTATCGAATACTACAACACTGGCCTCTGACAATGTCTCAAGATAGTTGGAGCCCTTAACCAGTACGCCCTCATGGCTGGCTCCACCGATACCGGCGAAGAAGCTAAGCGGAATACTGATGACAAGTGCACATGGACAACTGATAACTAAGAATGTAAGTGCCCTGTATATCCATGTACCGAAGTCGGCTGGATTACCCATAAGCAGCATTGCTATTGGAGGAAGGATTGCAAGTGCAAGCGCTCCATAGCATACAGCTGGTGTATAGTAATGAGCGAATCTTGATATGAAGTTCTCAGATCTTGATTTTTTAGAGCTTGAGTTCTCAACCAGGTCGAGGATCTTACTTACTGTAGACTCTCCGAATTCCTTAGTTGTCTCAATTTTCAGAAGACC
>DCIU01000019.1:346-2706 GCA_002317245.1 Lachnospiraceae bacterium UBA1718 | reverse complement strand
CTATCTCCTCTGTATCGAACTTGCTGTCGTAAGCAGAATTAATACAGTGCTTAAGCTCTTCCTCAGTGAAGTCTGTAAGCAGAAGCTTCATTACCTCATAAGCTACTTCTCTATAATTCATCGCAGATAATTCCTTAAGGCTCTTATCAAGAGCAGGAATCTCAGTCGGAAGGAACAGACCTCCGTCAACTGACAGACCCTGAAGAATTGCCTGTGATGCTGGAATTCTAAGTTCACTATTTCTTGTACTCTTATACAGTATCTCTTTCATAATCTCCTCACTATTCATAAGTGTTTACATACGCACATTAGTTTAACACTTTTGCCATCTATAAACAACCATTCATTTTTGTTATACTTATCATATGGAAAAAGTGAATGCGACTAGCACAAGTAAATATCCTGGAGTATACGAAGCACGCAAAAAGAATGGTGATATCTATTACCGTGCCTCCTTCACATACAAGAATAAGCATATCTCCTTAGGAAGCTTTGATAATCCTAATGATGCCCACAGAGCTTATCTGTCAGCTAATCTCTTAGTAGCAAGTACTATGTCAATTGATGACTATTCCTCTCTCGATGTAATTCCCTTCGAGAAATGGGTTACTATCATTAACTTCAGGGATAATGATATATACTTCCCAACACCAATATATATAAGAAAGAAGTATTTCTCTTATTATCTGACTAAGAATGATGAGCTGAAGTTCTCAATCGATGATCTCTTCTATTATTCTTCCCATAAGATTATGAGAAGGGGCGGTCACTTCTTCGTAGCTGACTATGGTATGCAGGTATCAATTGTTGCCAGATACGGTATTAAGCCCTATGCAGTTAAGGACAGAGACTATATACACAAGAATGGCGATCCTCTTGATTACCGATATGAGAATATCGAAGTAATGAATACCTACCACGGTGTCAAATATACTACCTACTACCGTAAGTGGAAGTATAAGGCTTCTATTCACATTAATGGCAACTATACAATAGGCTATTTCAACACTGCCTTAGAAGCTGCCATCGCCTATAACAAGGCCATCGACGTATTACATAGTAATGGCAATGACAAGGCCTTCCTGCCTAATTACATTGACTCCATTCCAGCATCAATGTATGCGCAGATTTATTCAGATATCAAGATTCCAGAATCCATCATTAACTCATAAAATAAGGCCTAGCAGAATTAACCGCTAAGCCTTTTTCTTATTGTGCCGCAAAATCAACAAAGGATATATCCATATTAACATTGCCATTAATTCCAGGAACTGTTCCCTTAGTGGAATATCTAAGCATCTGATATACATATGGATAATCAGATATATCCGAATCATCTGACAGCCATATATTGTAATCTCTTAACTGAACCCAGTTATACTTCTTGGCCAGCCACTCCTCTGTTCCATAGAGAATTGTCTTGTAGCCATTGGACTTCATTGTCTTAAGGAAGGTTACAGCAACCTCTGTTCTGGTGTCTTTAGAGAGATTATCAGTTCTTGCCGTATCATTGGCAGCAGACTCCATGACAAAAGCTACAGGGTACTTAATCTGATAATTGGAAAGAGCTGTTCTGACTACATTACACTCTTCTACTGCTTCAAAAGCACTGGTTGCCTGGGAATAGAAGTAGACTCCTACGTCAAGACCAGCCTCAGTTGCCCCCTTCAGGTTCTTCTCGAAATTATCATCGAAGGATAACTGACCAGACTGATAGCCTCTGGCACCTACTCGAATCATCACGAACTGAATGCCAGCATTTTTGACCTGGTTAAAGTCAATGTCTCCCTGATCCTTGGATACATCGATGCCTACCTTGGATATCTCTCTTCCATCCTGATAATAATGCATCTTACCATCTACCGTCTGGGCATTAGTAAAATCATAATTATTACGAGCTCTTGTGGTATCAATGGTTAACCATTCAGAGGAACCGTCAGACAGATTAACCTTGAAATGAAGTCCATCATCAAAGGTCTCATCATCTGACTTGGGAGTAATGGCTGGTGTAGGTGCCTTAGTAGGCTCAGGATGGCTGTCAATAATGACCTCTTCGCCACTTCCCTCAGCGTCTAAGAATGTCTCACCAGTCTCTTCTTCCTCCGGGTACATATCCCATATATCAAGATCATCTGCTGTAAGCTTGCTGGTGTCTCTAACGGGCTCAGTCACCGTACTGGAAGCATTGTCTTCTCTTGATGCAACAAGCATCTGGTAGTTACCAGCAGAGCTCTTATCTTCTCTATTAATGAATAAAATAACGCCTAATAATATGAGGATAAATAAGGATACTCCAACTGCCATATACATGACTGGGAGCCCGTTCCCCCTATTATCATAATCATCATCAAATCTCACTA
>DCIU01000019.1:0-135 GCA_002317245.1 Lachnospiraceae bacterium UBA1718 | reverse complement strand
GTTCAATAAGCTTCTTAGGGCAGGCAGCAACACACTTGCCACAGGCCTTACACTTATCAGAATCGACAACAGCCACACCATCAACTACATGAATAGCATCGAATGGACAGGCCTTAACGCAGCTGCCATGTCCAA
>DCIU01000131.1:2701-3018 GCA_002317245.1 Lachnospiraceae bacterium UBA1718 | reverse complement strand
TGTTTTATTGCAATTATCTATTATGAATTAGAAGGATACATTGTGAAGCAGGTTGGCAATAGATGAATTAGCCATACAAACGCTGTCACCTGATTCATTAATAGCTGTCTTATCCTTAATAAGCTCATTCAATTCCTTCAGCCTGTTAGTGTATTTATCAGGGTTTGTGAACACCTTAATCAATGTATCCTTGATTCCCTCCTTACGAAGCAGATCACTCAAATGGGCTTGAAAAGCTTTATCATCGAACTTATCCGAAGAGCTGTAACCAATAATCGAATTGGAAGTAATAACAAGATGGTCTATCATGAAGTTCT
>DCIU01000131.1:0-2632 GCA_002317245.1 Lachnospiraceae bacterium UBA1718 | reverse complement strand
CAATATTGACTCTATCGGTCTCTTTACATGGCTTAACCCTGAAGCACATTACAACATCCACTACCATCTTACAGGCTGGAAGCAGGCCAAGAACTGCCACTATAGTAAGCAGATTCCTGTTCGAACCAGTCGTAATACGACCAATTAGGTATAATCCCAGGGCCATAGCAAATAATACTATAGTAACCAGAATATCAACCTTTCTTCTATATCCAATATGTTCAAATGTGCCCTTAGGCTGCTTCTTATATAAAAAATCCATATTTCCTCTCTAATGACCCTATGACCCTGGGGGACGGGGTCAGAAGTTCACTACTGAATATATACGTCTTTTTGTGACACTTTGACCCCGTCCCCTAGGGTCATCCGTCAGCCAATCCCTACAGTTCTTCTGCGATAATCTCTATGAGTTCAGTAAAATCATTCATATGGTAGTCTGCGAAGGCCTTCTTCTCCTCCCACTGGTGAGCGGAATAAGCGTCCTGCACAGCCACCGTCTTCATGCCGGCGTTCTTGCCGGCTGTGAGGCCAACAATTATATCTTCGAAAACAAGGCACTCCGAAGGCTTAACTCCAAGTCGCCTAGCCGCAATATTATAGCATTCAGGATCAGGCTTGCCATGCATAACATCTTCGCCAACAACTGCAGTCTCAATAATATCCATCAGACTGTTTGCATTTGCGAAACCACTAAAGAGGTAACCTGAATTGCTTGTAGCTACACCAAGCTTAATTCCCTTGCTCTTAAGTAGCAAAATAGCCTCTCTAGCATTTGGTTTGAAGCCTATTTGTTCGCTGTAAGCTTCTTTAGCCATCTCATTCCAGTGATTCATCATTTCTTCCACTGAATCTTCGAAGCCATATTCATTTTTGGTAAACACAGCGGTCTCATACATATTGAGGCCTTCTATTTTTGACTGATAATCATCAGGAAGTTCTTTTCCGTGTTTGCCGAAGTATATCCTGTCTATCTCCTTCCATATGCCCATGGACTCTATTAGAGTTCCATCCATATCAAAGAGACAAGCTTTTATATTCTCAAACATTAATTCTCTCTTATCAGGATTAACGAAATCCCTTTACATTATTTCTTCTTATGTACATTTCTTATTGTCTTCTTCTTATGTTCTGCAGAGGACTTACCCTTGACATTAGCCGAACTCTTTCCGTTCGAAGTCTTACCGCCAGCCTTGCTGCCAGACTTAGCACCATTCGCCTTATAGCCCCCATTCCTGCCATTTCCAGCCCCATTACCACCAATCTTCCTTGGCTTAATCAGACACTCTGGACCGAAGCCTATAAGGTCTTCTCTTCCAGCCTTCTTAAGGGCTTCCATTACAAGATCATAATTCTTAGGATTACGATACTGAATAAGGGCTCTCTGCATAGCCTTCTCATGAGGATTATGCTCTACATAGACCTTCTTGCCAGTCATTGGATCAATTCCAGTGTAATACATTACTGTACTTGCCGTACTTGGCGTTGGATAGAAATCCTGTACCTGCTCAGGCATATAGCCAAGATCACGCAGGTACTCAGCCAGTGCCACAGCTTCCTTCAAGGTGCTTCCAGGATGTGAACTCATAAGATAAGGCACTAAGAACTGCTTGAGTCCCAGCCTTTCATTAAGAGCCTTATACTTCTTCCTGAAGGCCTCATATACGTCATTAGATGGCTTACCCATCTTACTTAATACTTCGTCGCATATATGCTCTGGCGCTACCTTCAGCTGGCCGCTGACATGGTGCTCTATAAGCTCCCTCATAAAGGTATCATCAGGGTCCTTCATCATATAATCGAACCTGATACCAGAACGTACGAATACCTTCTTAACCTTGGGAAGCTCCCTCAGCTTGCGAAGCAGGCTCAAGTAATCCGAATGATCCACCTTCATATTAGGACATGGCGTAGGCACCAGACACTGCCTGTTCTGACACACACCCTTAGTCAACTGCTTCTCACAGCTAGGCTGTCTGAAGTTAGCAGTTGGTCCACCAACATCATGAATATAGCCCTTGAAATCCTTATCCTCAGTAATAAGCTTAGCCTCTTCTATAATGGATTCATGGCTTCTAACCTGAATTGTACGCCCCTGATGGAAGGTCAGAGCGCAGAAGTTGCATCCACCGAAGCATCCCCTGTTACTAATAAGGGAGAACTTAATCTCAGCAATCGCAGGCACACCACCCTTATCCTCGTATATAGGATGATATGTCCTCTCATAAGGCAGAGCATATACATCATCCATCTCAGTAGTAGACAGAGGCATCTGAGGAGAATTCTGCACCACATACATGCCATTAGGATAGCCCTCTATAAGGGTCTTACCATTAATAGCATCCGTATTGGTAGACTGAATTCTGAAGGAATCGGCATATCTGGTCTTATCCGCCTTCATCTCATCATATGTAGGCAGCGTTAAGCCGCCATAGACTCCACTTATATCCTTGGTCTTATATACCGTACCCTTGATAAAAGTGATGTCATTGACATTTATTCCGCTATTTAAGGCATCAGCAATCTCCACAATGGATCTCTCACCCATACCATAGCTAATAATATCAGCCTGAGAATCAAGTAATATGGATCTCTTGAAGCTGTCAGTCCAGTAATCATAGTGAGCCAGACGCCT
>DCIU01000065.1:3747-4424 GCA_002317245.1 Lachnospiraceae bacterium UBA1718 | reverse complement strand
ATATCTCTTGCCTTCTGCTCAATTCTCTGCTTGAAGCTTATCTTACCTGTTGTAGCCTCACCACTTGGAAGTGTTGAAGGTACCTTGTCATAGCCATAGAATCTACATACTTCCTCAGCAAGGTCTGCAATACCCTCAAGATCCTGACGGAATGAAGGAATTGTAATCATATTAGTAGCCTTATCGTAGTCAAGCTCTAAGCGGGCAAAGATATCAAGCATTGTAGCATCATCAATATCTGTTCCAAGAAGATCGTTAATTCTCTTAGGTCTGAACTCAATCTTATTAAGCTCCTTTAATGGCTCGCATACGTCAACAACACCACCAACTACCTCACCACAGCCAAGCTCTTCAATAAGAGCACAGGCTCTGTTAATAGCATCTAATGCATTACGTGGGTCAAGTCCCTTCTCGAACTTACCCGAAGCATCTGTACGAAGACCAAGTCTCTTAGCTGACTTACGGATATTAGCTCCGTTAAATGTAGCTGCCTCGAAGAGCATTGTTGTAACATCATCAGTAATCTTGGAATTCTCACCACCCATGATACCAGCAACACCAATAGCCTTATTAGCGTCATTAATCATAAGCATCTCAGAATCAAGAGTTCTCTCCTGGCCATCAAGTGTCATGAACTTGTCGCCATCCTTAGCACGCTTAACAATGATCTTGTGTCC
>DCIU01000065.1:0-3669 GCA_002317245.1 Lachnospiraceae bacterium UBA1718 | reverse complement strand
TCAACGATGTTATTGATTGGTCTGATTCCACTGGCTGCAAGTCTTCTCTGCATCCATACTGGTGATGGCTCAATCTTAATATTCTTAACGACTCTTGCGCAGTATCTAGAACAGAGATCAGTATCTATTACTTCTACTGATACATAGTCATTAACATCTTCATCATTACCCTTAACTTCATTAGAAGGCATTACGAAAGGCTTATTGAATGTAACAGCTGCCTCTCTTGCAATACCAAGAACCGAATAGCAGTCTACTCTGTTAGATGTAATCTCATATTCGAATACTGAATCATGAAGACCAAGTACTTCAATTGCATCTGCTCCAACCTCTACATCATCACCGAAGATATAGATACCACCTTCTGGAGCTTCTGGATAGTAATCAGTAGTTGAGCCAAGCTCTTCAATACTACACATCATACCGTTACTTGGAACTCCACGAAGCTTACCAGCCTTAATTACAATACCGTCCTCAGGCATTGGGCCGCCATCATGGCCACCAGCTACCTTACCACCATCAAGTACTACAGGAACCTTAGCTCCCTCGAATACATTAGGAGCTCCCGTTACGATCTGGATCTCCTCTGTTCCTATATTAACCTGGCAGATAACAAGCTTATCAGCGTCTGGATGACGCTCCACCTTTGTAATCTGTCCAACAACAATCTTGTCAAGGTTCTTGTCAAGATTATTGAAATACTCAACCTTAGTACCGGCAAGAGTCATCTCATCAAGATACTCCTGAGGTGTACACTCAAGCTCTGGTACATATGCTTTAATCCAACTTAATGCTGTGTTCATTTATATTCTCCAATCTATTAATAAATATACTAATTCTTAGTTGCTCTCACTTTTACTAGAACTGGTTAAGGAATCTAACGTCGTTCTCGTAGAGAAGTCTCATGTCGTCGATCTCGTACTTAAGAAGTGCGATACGCTCAAGACCTACACCGAAAGCAAAACCTGTATACTCTTCTGGATCAATATTGCTCATTCTAAGAACATTAGGATGAACCATACCACAACCAAGGATCTCAATCCAGCCTGTACCCTTACAGAATCTACATCCGCTACCGCCACACTTGAAGCAGCTTACATCCATCTCTGCTGAAGGCTCTGTGAAGTTGAAGTGATGAGGACGGAATCTAACCTTAATATCCTCTCCATATAACTCCTTAGCGAACTCGGCAAGTGTTCCCTTAAGGTCAGCAAATGTTATGTGCTTATCAATTACAAGACCTTCAATCTGGTGGAATGATGGTGAATGTGTAGCATCAACTTCATCGGAACGGAATACTCTACCTGGAGCAATCATTCTGATAGGAAGCTTACCCTTCTCCATTACATGAACCTGTGTACCAGATGTCTGTGTACGAAGAAGATAATCACCATTGATATAGAAGGTATCCTGCTCATCCTTAGCTGGGTGATCTGCAGGAATGTTAAGTGCCTCAAAGTTATAATAATCTGTCTCTATCTCAGGTCCTTCTACAACCTCATAACCCATTCCAATGAAGATTCTCTCAACTTCTTCCTGAGTGATTGTATTAGGATGACGATGGCCAACTGCATTCTTCTTAGCAGGAAGTGTTACGTCGATAACCTCATTACGCAACTGTGCCTCACGCTTAATGGTCTCCATCTTCTTCTGAGCTTCCTCAATAATCTTCTCAATCTCAGCTCGTGTCTCATTAACTAACTGACCTACCTTTGGTCTGTCTTCAGGAGCAACGTCCTTCATACTCTTAAGAACTGCTGTAAGCTCACCCTTCTTACCAAGAAAAGCAACCTTAACCTCATTAAGAGCCTCCAGGGCTTCTGCGCCAGCTATCTGAGCCATGGCATCTTTTTTGATCTGTTCCAACTTATCCTTCATATATATACCTTGCCTTTCATTATTTACTAATTTATTTTTTCTTCGCCTTTAATAAGTCTCTTGATGTTAAAGAGAACTTTTATTACCGGCTTAAAATACCTGTTAAGATTTGCTCCAAGTAATAACAGCGTCATACTGAAGTACAGCCAGAACAGTACAACAATAAGTGTGGACAGGCTTCCGTACATACTAAAGCCACCAAAATACTGTATATACAATGATAATCCGTAAGTATACAACTGCCATCCAACGGCACAGATTGCTGCGCCCGGAAGCTGATATTTAAACCTAAGCTTGATATTAGGAATAAATGTATATATCAGAGCAAACAAGAATGTCAGAATAATCCAACCAAATAAAAATCGATAGTTACTAAAAAATCTAAACAGATTCTCAGAAGCTGGAAATATCTTACCGATAAAAGCAGCCATATTCTTGGTAAGAATCGATAAAACCAGTGATAATATAATTGCTACCAGAGTTATAAGCATGTATAAACTAGCCTGAAGTCTGATAATCACATAATTCCTTGTCTCAATAACACCATGAGCACGATTAAGTCCCATCTGAAGACCCATCATACCCTTACCCGCTGACCATACAGCTACAACAACCGCAAATGGAATAATTGCATGTGCCTTGTTATACATCTGATCAATAAATCTAACTGCAATATAGTCAAATTCATCGGGTAAAAAGCCTGTAACAGTCGTAGCAAGTATATCCTCGGTAATCGGAGTATACGTTATGATTGCACAAGCCACTAAAAGCATAGGGGCTACTGACAGGAAAAAGAAAAATGCTGTGCTTGATGCATAAGCTGATATATTATCACGCTGAAGCTGTTTGCCGAAGTCATAAAAAATGCGATATAACTTCTTAATCATCACTTCTCCTTATACTATCTGAATCGAAAGTAATCCTATTAAACCACCGTTAATTCTATAATAATGGTTGTACAATGTCAATTTATAAAATGACCCCATAACCCGCGGTTAAGAGCTCATTTTTGCAAGCAATAAAAATAGCGACATAAAGTCGCTATTTTTAAACCAGAGAATAAGGTTCCTGTATTTTGACTCCTAGCAAACGGCTAGGTGGGTTACCGCAACCTGACTTCTGCCTTCCACTGCGCATTCGGAGGCCTGACATCCATCGAGGCAATATAGGGATCCCGTTCAAAGTAACTGTAGGTTCAAAACATCAGGTACACCCTAATCCCGGTTAACCTGATTATAACATCATAACCTACTATAAGCAAATTCTATGAAAGAAGCATTCTATCATTAGTAAGCTTAGAACCTGACAGGTTCTTGAACTGCAGAAGCAAGTCATCCACAGTAAGTCCCGCTCTCTTCTCTCCTTCAATATCAATAATGATTCTACCCTTATCCATCATAAGAGTACGATTGCCAAGATCAAGAGCCGACTGCATATTATGAGTAATCATAAGGCAGGTAAGATTGTTCTCTCTAACAATCTTCTCTGTAAGATTAATAACCTTCTCAGCTGTGCCTGGATCAAGTGCTGCTGTATGCTCATCAAGAAGCAGTAGCTTAGGTGGATTAATAGTAGCCATCATAAGTGTCAGTGCCTGACGCTGACCACCTGATAACAATCCAACAGGCTGACGCATACGGTCTTCTAATCCCATATCAAGCTCTGAGAGCTTCTCTCTGAACAACTCTCTGTCCGCCTTAGAAGTACGTGAGAACCAACCGCCATGACCTGCAGCCAGTGCCAGATTCTCCTCAATACTCATTCCAGGAGCAGATCCCTTCATTGGATCCT
>DCIU01000122.1 GCA_002317245.1 Lachnospiraceae bacterium UBA1718 | reverse complement strand
GATGCCAGACTGGGAGAGAAGACTGCAGCTATTATTGAGATTAAGGATGGAATGAGCCTTACTAAGGAAGAGATTGACAACTTCTGCTTAGAGCTTCCTAGATACAAGAGACCTAAGGAAGTATTCTTCGAAGTGATTCCAAGAAATGCTACTGGTAAGATTGAGAAGCCAAAGCTTCGTAAGATGCATGGAGCTGACAACCTTGTAGGCCAGCAGAACGGATTATAAGAATAAAAGTGTTAAACCCCGATATGGAAAATATCGGGGTTTTTTAGGTCCATAGTAAACGGGATGGATTAGTCTCGGTTATTGCTATATATTCTTCCTCACTTCGACAGGCCTTCTTAAGAACAGCCAGAGCTTCAGCCTGGTCGGTCCATGGACTGTCAGTGCCGAAGAGAACATGGTCTGGAGTAATAGTATCAAGATACTCGTGGAAGTCACTTACTGTTAGTGGCGTGAAGAAGGGATGTGGATCATTCTCATTCCACAGGGAGAAGGAGGTATCCAGATAAGCGCCAAGGTCTATAATCTTTAAGATATTCTCTTTTTCTTCCCAACGGTTCCAGCCACCCATATGAGCTACAATCAGCTTGTCGGGCCTTACTTCCTTCATAAGGCCAATTATGTGTGAGGAGCTTGAATAAGTAGCAGCAGGCTGAGCTAAGTCACTACCTGTATGAACATTGATAATTAGGCCTCTATCACAGGCATAATCCACTATTCTCATGTACTTAATATCATCGAAGTAAGTAGACTGGAAAAGTGGATGCAGCTTAATGCCCTTAACTCCGTTACTTACTAACATATCTATCTGGCTCTTGTAGTCCTCATTATCAGGATGAAGAGCACCGAAGGAATACATGGCTGCAGGTCCCTCGTATGAAAACCTGTGGCAGTCTGCATATTTCTCATTAAGGGCGATAGCTGCCCTGTTGACACCCTCAGTCTGAGTAGGCTTGGTTACTACCGGCAGATATACATTCAGTCTAACCCCTGCTTTTTCAGATGATTCTAGAAGAGCCTTCATTGTGCCATTAGTCCTGGCCTCTACACCCTCTGCTTCAGATAATCTTCTAATGGCCTTTTCTGCAATTTCATCAGGAAATATATGTGTATGGAAATCAATTATCATTTTAATCACCTGCTAACGCAACTCATTCTGAGTGAGTGCATTTCATCCGTCAAGTATAGCATAAGTTAACTTAGAGGTATAGATAATCACTTGCCTAAAAGCTCGCATAAAATATGGGAGATTTCTTATACTTTGGGACAAAATATCGTATAATGATATGAAATATTAATATAATCAATATGCAAGTAATTATTAATAATTATTTGAAGGAGAGGATATGGTGATACCAGGTGGATGCTATATACCCAGCTCTTCGTAATGGTATTTGTCATATCACTGGCAAGCTTAATGGTATTCGCTTTTCACGCTGGAATGGCTGAGCTCTTCTGCGTAGTAGTAGCGGACGAGACAGTGAGATGCAGCATTAACTACTTCAGGCTAAGAAGAATCACATCAAAAGCATATATATGTTAGAATATATATGTATACATTTATGCGGAAATTTAAATGACAGGGTATAGGATTAAGCAATGACTCTGATTGTAGTAATTGTTATAGCTTTCTTCATTAATGGTCAGTTCTTTACTAAGGGAGAGAACTACTTCCAGGGAGCATGCTATTCCTATGATGAGGAGTGGACCTGGTAGACAGACACTTATTCGGGAGTGAACACATTCCCGGCTTCAATTGAGGCTGGAGAGGATAGGCCTATTAAGGCTACTTCCATTCTTCCCCTCAATGTAGATGATGGAATGTGAATCAGTATTCTTACTGATATACCTATGAAGGTATATGTGAACGATACATTAAGGCTGGACTTTGGTAACGACGAGAACCCCATTCCAGGTGGATACGTTAAGAGCCATTATTATTTTGGAAGATATCTGAACTATGAGCAGGGACGAAGATACGAGAAGATATTCACTGCTCTTTCTATTATAGAGGCAGGCCTTTTTTGTAGTGGTTTCCATACTTCACTTTACAGGACTGGCTCCATATAATAATTCGATGATTTACATATCACTTGTTATGGTATTCTTCCTTATAGCTTTTGCTTATACAATCATCAGGGATACGGTCAAGGGCTACGGCCTGTCCTGTCATCGTGCTTACGGCCAATGCTATTGAGGGCATGCGTGAGCAGTACCTAAGCGAGGGATTCGACGACTATCTCTCTAAACCGACCAATGCAGAGGACTTAGAGAGAACAGTAAGTAAATACCTTCCGCAGGATAAGGTACAGTATTGCAAATAGTAAAAAACATGTGATATAATTTTTGAGTTATTTTTGGGGACGCAATTTAGCGTATTTGGAGACGATTATGAGTAGTTGGTGGGCTAATATCTGCGATCAGTTCGTGAGATGCTTTATTAGGGAAGACAGATATCTCCTGTTAGTAAGTGGTATTGGAGTAACTATTAAGGTTACAATCTTAGCACTTTTTATAGGACTTATTCTTGGTTTCTTAATTGCGCTCTGCAACTTGTCTAAGAATAAGCTGCTTAAGCTTATCGGAGGAATCTATACTGATGTAATTCGCGGAACACCATCCGTTACACAGCTCATGATTATCTATTTCGTTGTATTTGCATCAATTCACTGGGAGAAGTGGATTATTGCAGCAATTGCATTCGGTATTAACAGTGGTGCTTATGTATCTGAGATTATCAGAGCGGGTATCCTGTCAATAGATAAGGGACAGACAGAGGCTGGACGTGCACTGGGACTCAGCCAGTCGCAGACAATGATTCATATCATTCTGCCACAGGCTCTTAAGAATGTCTTCCCGGCTCTCTGCAATGAGTTCATTGTAC
>DCIU01000123.1:1061-3662 GCA_002317245.1 Lachnospiraceae bacterium UBA1718 | reverse complement strand
TATGAGGATTCACCAGAGATATGGAATGGTGATAATGGAGATAATACTGGCATTCCAGAGAGTGGTAATGGTATTCCCGATATTCTTGATGAAGTCAGGTACGAACTTGAATTCCTGATGATGATGCAGGATGAAGCAACAGGTGGTGTATATCACAAGATCAGCTGCAAGGAATTCCCTGAATTTGTAATGCCAGAAGAAGAGACTGAAGACCTGTACCTTGCACCGATCTCACATACTGCTACAGGAGATCTTGCAGCAATACTTGCCAAGGCTTCAGTGGTATATAGAGATATAGATGGTGAATTTGCAGATAAGTGTCTTAAGATGGCTAAGAAGTCGTGGGATTATCTGGAGGCAGATCCAGCTACTAAGGGCTACAAGAATCCTGAGGATATCCTCACAGGTGAGTACCCTGACACAAGGGATGGCGATGAGAGATACTGGGCTGCAACAGAATTATACAATGCTACTGGTGATAGTAAGTATGCGGACTTTATTGCTGAGAAGATTAATGTCGGAGTTAACCATGGATATGGCTGGGCAGCTGTATCAAGTTATGGAAATATGACTTATTTCGGGATGGATGAGAGCAAGACTAATCCGGATATTGTAGCTGCAATCAAGGAAGGCATTATTGCTGAAGCAGACAAGTATGTCGCTAATGTAGACAGCGATGGATATATGTGTGATCTGGGTCTTGGATATGTATGGGGAAGTAATATGAACGTTAGTAATAACGCTCGTATGATGCTTGATGCATACAAGATTACAGGGGATGCCAAGTATGAGCAGGCAGCCTACGACCAGATATCATATCTGCTTGGTCAGAATGCAGTATCATATTGCTTCTTATCTGGATACGGTACAATATCGCCTGTTAATGCACACCACAGACCATCAATGGCAACAAACTATGTATTAAGTGGTATGGTAATTGGAGGTCCTAACAAGAATCTTGATGATCCATATGCTAAGGCTACACTTATTGATTTGCCACCTGCTAAATGCTACGCTGACAGCAACCAGGCATATTCAGTTAATGAAGTAACAATTTATTGGAATTCTCCATTCGTATACCTCTTAGGATACGAGATGAATGCCAATATGTAATTGGAGGACTATATGACAAAGTATGAATATCATGGAGCTCTTCATGTTAGTAAGGGCAAATTGGTTGATCATAATGGAGAGATAGTTACCCTGCATGGCGTGTCTACGCATGGTCTTAGCTGGTATCCAGAATACGTTAATCGTGATTTCTTCGAATTTATGAAAAAAGAATGGGCCATTGACGTGGTGAGACTAGCTATGTATACCGATGAAGAGGATGGCTATTGCGTCGGAGACGAGGCAAATAAGCAGAAGCTTCTAAAGGTAATTGATGACGGTGTCAGATACGCAACAGAACTGGGACTCTATGTAATTATTGACTGGCACATATTACTGGATTATTCACCACATCTCTATAAGGATGAGGCCATTAAGTTCTGGGATTATGTCTCTAAGAAGTATAAGTCCTATGGCAATGTCATATATGAGATTTGCAATGAGCCTAATATGGACTGCGACTGGAGAGATGTTAAGTCGTATTCAGAGAACCCAGCTGCACTGAATGAGATGCTTGAGAAGCCAAAGTGTGAATGGGAAGATATTAAGTCTTATGCAGAAGAAGTAATACCTGTTATCAGGGCTAATGATCCTTATGCAGTAATTCTGGTTGGAACTCCTGTGTGGAGCCAGAGACTGGATGAGGCGGCAGTTAATCCCATAACAAGTGATAAGAATCTGATGTATGTGCTTCATTTCTACGCCAATACACATAGGGACGAACTTAGAGGTATTCTTGAGAATGCAGCTAAGGATGGTATGCCTATATTTGTAACAGAGTTCGGTACATGTAGTGCAGATGGAGCAGGTACGCATAATGCTGAACAGTCTGATATCTGGATTAAGCTTATGGATGAATATGATATCAGCTACTGTATGTGGAGTATTTCGAACAGAGATGAGACCTGTGCAACATTCATTCCAACCTGTGATAAGTATACTAATGGATTCGAGGATTCTGATCTTAGAGAGCCAATGCTCTGGTATAGAGATGTGCTTAAGGCTCATAAGGTTAAGCCTGGTAAGAATTAAAATATGATTGAGACTAGTAAGGTGTCCTTTAACTTCATAAAGAAAGAAGTTTTCACTGGCTCAGATAGCGGAATGAGGTATCGTCTTGAGAAATCAGGAGATAATATTCTGGCCTGGGCCTGGCCGGAGCCTTATTGTTTTGCCAAGACTCTGGATGAACTTAAGGTTAGTGAGACCTTCCCCTTAACGCCAGATGGCAAAGAAGAAGCGGTTGCCTGGCTGAATGAACAGCTCACGCTTCGCGCCCAGCTGTGGGAGAGTGTGAATGGCAAGCCGCTGGGAACGATAATGTAATAAATGAACCTGGGGGACGGGGTAAGAGTGTCACAAAATGAACCTGGGGGACGGGGTAAGAGTGTCACATATACGTGACACTCTTACCCCGTCCCCCAGGTTCATTTTGCCTATCTACATCTACAACCTCTTGAAGGCTGTGCTCAGCATAAGCTTTATTCTATT
>DCIU01000123.1:0-917 GCA_002317245.1 Lachnospiraceae bacterium UBA1718 | reverse complement strand
CCAGAATGAATCAGTTCAACCATCTCACCAACTAAGAACCATCCTTCACCTGTCTGATTACCGATAGACACATAATCCTCGGCATACTTAACAAGCTCCCTGATATTACAGAAAGGCTCGAAATGCTTGCTCTTAGCAAAGGCCTTATTGGCAGGAGCCTGCAGGAACTCAAGAAGCTTAATTCCGTATCTACTGTTACGGGCAGTCTTCTTAGAGGTACCAAGGTTTTCTGCCTTATATATCTGATTATAGAAGCAGTAGTGCATGAAGCCTATTAACTCTGGAACAACTGCTTCAGCGCCTTCCGATTCAAGAAGTTCCACAAGGTTGTTATTACCTGTAGGAGAGTACTTAACAAGTATCTCACCGACAATGCCTACACGTGGCTTTTTTAGATCTTCATCTATTGGCACATTATCGAAGTCTTCAATCATCTGCCTGCAGAGTTTTCTGAATTCTGTCTGCGTAGGGTATGCCTTCTCAACGAACTGTACACATCTCTTAACCCACTTTTCGTGCAATTCATCTACAGATCCCTTAGTTAATTCATAAGGTCTCATTCTATATACTGTCTTCTGCAATATATCACCGAGAACAGCACCATAGGCAGCTCTAATAATAAGCTGAAGATTAATCTTGAAGCCTGGGTTAGTCTCAATACCGCCAAGGTTTAATGAGATTACAGGTATATGCTCCAGATCAGCCTTGCGAAGGGCACGTCTGATAAAACCGATGTAATTAGTTGCCCTGCATCCGCCACCGGTCTGTGTTATTACAATGGCTGTCTTATCCAGGTCATACTTGCCTGACATAAGAGCGTCCATAATCTGACCTACAACTATAAGTGAAGGGTAGCAGGCATCATTATTAACATACTTAAGTCCCATATCAACAGAGGCTTTATTACTGTTGTTCAG
>DCIU01000061.1:1163-3563 GCA_002317245.1 Lachnospiraceae bacterium UBA1718 | reverse complement strand
TCCAGGTAAGCATTAAGGAACATAATTCCTACAGTGAATAGAATTGCGCAACTTACATCATAAATAGTATGCGCTCCCACATAGTTCCTGGCAAAGGCGGTAAGACCTATCATTATAAGGCATGCAATAACAGTTCCCTTCTTGCGAACAAGGTTAGCTACTGTTCCATAGAAGGCTGTTGCAAAGGTTGTATGACCACTTGGGAATGAGTAACCCGTAGCTGTACTCTCAATCTCCTTAGCAACATGAAGTCTGCTGTCCTTAATCCAGGGTCTGTTAACACAGAAGATCATCTTAAGAGTGTCTGAAAAAGCCTTGGCACCGAAGAGGTTAAAAAAGAGCTTGCTTCCAGCCTTCTTATTAACAGAAAAATAAACAAATATTGCAGTAGCTATGGAAAGATAAATGGCTGCTTCAGATATGACGACGAAAATCATCGTAATAAATGAAGGAAGCGATTCTCTTAAATTCTGCAGAAAATACAAATAATACATATGCCATCCCCTTAGTAATTACCCGATATGCCTATTCTAACACTTCTTATAGAATACTGCACTGTATGGAGCCATATGTAACGGTCCTGTAACAGGTGTTATTTCTCCTGTTAGCAGGTTTTTAAGCTGTCCACATCCCATATCAAAGTGCGCATCGAAGTCACAGCCATCAGCATTAATAGCTACAAGCACCGTCTCGCCATCACAGGTTCTGCTCATCACACACTGCTTATTAGTAAGGAAAGCCGACCTGAAGTCACCATACATTAAAGCCTTCTCCTCAGACCTAATAGCAGCAATTTTTCCAATCCAGGCTGAAAGTTCATTGTCTACAGGAGCCTCAAAGGCTGGTCTGAGTCCTGGATCGCCATCCTTCTTATCAGCCTTAGTTCCCCATTCACTTCCATAGTAGATACAAGGGATTCCTGGCATACCCATAAGCATTGCATAGATAAGAGGCAGATGGTTCTCATTCTGAAGTGTTGTGGCAATACGGCTTACATCGTGGTTATCAACGAAGGAAAGAAGCCACTTGCCAGTATAGAGACACCATGGATCAGGACCAAACTGGCGCTGAAGAGAATGGTTAATCTCGAACATATTCATAGAATTGAAGCTGGAATGCATACCCTTGTAGCACTCATAGTTGGTAGCCGAATCCAGCATATCAGGCTGAATTAACTGATTATAATCGCCATGAATCATCTCGCCAACAAGGAAAAAGTCATTCTTAAGACCATTGCAGTGGCCACGAAGTCTTCTCATGAAGTCACGGTCAACCATATAAGCCACATCAAGTCTGATTCCATCGATATCAAAGTATTCAATCCAGTACTTAACGCTCTCAAGCAGGTACTGAACAACCGCTTCATTGCGAAGGTTTAGCTTAACTAGGTCATAATTGCCTTCCCAGCCCTCATACCAGAGTCCGTCGTTGTAGCATGAATTACCATCAAAGCTAATGTTGAACCAGTCCTTATACTGACTGTCCCATCTGTTCTTAAGCACGTCCTGGAAAGCGAAGAATCCACGACCGGCATGATTAAATACTCCATCAAGTACTACCCTGATGCCTGCCTTATGAAGAGATTCAACTAACTGCTTGAAGTCCTCATTAGTACCAATTCTTGTATCTATCTTGCGATAGTCCCTTGTATTATATCCGTGAGTATCTGATTCAAATAATGGAGAAAAGTAAATTGCACCGACATTAAGCGACTGAAGGTGTGGAATCCACTTCTCTACCTTAAGAATACTCTCAGCAAGCTTACCATCATTCTCAAAAGGGGCTCCGCAGAGTCCCAATGGATAAATCTGGTAAAAGACTGTCTCATTTGCCCACATAATATGTCCTCCTAAAAATAAAAATGGCCGCCTGTGCGGCGGCCACTTGTTAATCATACCATTTTTGCCAGAATTCCTCAAGAATTGCATCGGTATTCTGCATATTAATAGAAGATATATTGCTCCACTCTCTTGGGTAGAGTTCTCTGTACTGGGAGTACTTGAATCTGTAGTCCAAAAGTGCAACGACTCCAACATCCTCATGGGTACGGATTACTCTTCCCGCCGCCTGGAGAACCTTATTGAAGCCTGGGTATATATAAGAATATTTCATTCCATTGCCATCAATGTTATCGAAGTAGTTCTTAATAAGCTCATTCTCATCACATACCAGAGGAATGCCTGTGCCAACGATGACCGCACCGATCAAAGAATCATTTTTTAGATCAATTCCTTCACTGAAAACTCCGCCAAGCACACAAAAGCCAAGCAGGCTGGAATCCCGTGTCTGTGGGGCTTCCGTGTCTATGACATCAATGTCATTATTTGAGGATGCATAAAATCTTGCAAGAAATTCTTCCCTGTCTTCCTCCCTCATATGGTCATCCTGGAGGATACATTC
>DCIU01000061.1:0-1052 GCA_002317245.1 Lachnospiraceae bacterium UBA1718 | reverse complement strand
GCAATCTTATGTATGTATTCGGATATGGAATTATACTGGTTAGATCCACGCTCGGAATATTTGCTGGTAACACCCTCAGCAATATATAGTCCACGTCTGTCAGAATCAAAGGTGGATTCTGCATAGACCTCATAATCCTCAGGACTACCACCAAGAAGCTTCTTATAATACTGAATAGGAAGAAGGGTGGCAGAGAACAGAATGCTGCTGATACCACGTTCCATACATGTCGCCAGATTAGTGGAAGGATCCACACAAAAAAGACGGAGGGCAAAATCCCCATTACCCTGAATACATGAATAAATTACATACTTATCATCCATCAATTCATAAATATAGAGGAAATGAGACACCTCAAAGAAGAAATCCAGAACCTCATCCCGCACAGGAGAGGCGTCATGATTCTCTAAATAGGTCTCAAGGGAGGAATAAAGCCTCTCCAAAGCCCTGATAAAAGGATCAATATAGTCCAGAACCTGCAATCCCTGGCACTCACGCTTAAGAAGGAGCAGTTCGTGATTACATTTCTCCAGTCTCTTATACATGGTGCCGTCATAGACCTTAACACTCTTCTTAAGAGCAAGGAAGTCCTCTTTAATCAGAGTAGCCGAATACATGTTACGGCCTCTGTCCACCAGATTATGGGCCTCATCTATGAGGAATATGTTGTCGCCCTTCTTACCCTCAGCAAAGAATCTCTTGAGATATACATGGGGATCAAAGAGATAGTTGTAATCACATATAATTCCATCTGCAAAAAGGCTGATATCCAGGCATAATTCGAATGGACACACCTGATATTTAATGGCATATTCTTCTATCAGCTCACGGCTGTAGCGCTCA
The DNA here is from genome assembly GCA_002317245.1 of Lachnospiraceae bacterium UBA1718. Classification (GTDB taxonomy): domain Bacteria; phylum Bacillota; class Clostridia; order Lachnospirales; family Lachnospiraceae; genus Colinaster. The sequence goes on along the minus strand of DCIU01000061.1, from coordinate 209 downwards.
TTCTCTGTAAGTATGGCAAAGAGCGCCTCATTTATCCTGTCGAAGTGCCCCTTGGCATATGGACAGCTCTCCGGATTGCAGAGTCTCTCCTCCTCAAAGCATATCTTATCCTTGGCAGTAATTACCACGCTCTTAAAGTGAAGTCCCTGAGCCCTCATAAGCTCGTAGGTATTATCAGCAACCGTTCTGGTTATAGTCTTGGCAGTCAG
>DCIU01000075.1:622-3700 GCA_002317245.1 Lachnospiraceae bacterium UBA1718 | reverse complement strand
CAGCTTCCAAGGCATATTATGCAGAAGACAGAGAGATAATGAGTAATTATGAATATGATGCATTATATGATGAACTGGTAGCCTTGGAGAAGGAGACTGGCATTACTATGTCGGATTCGCCTACAGTTAATGTCGGCTACGAATCAGTTGATGAATTGCCTAAGGAGCGCCATTCAAGTCCAATGCTGTCCCTTGGTAAGACTAAGGACAGAGAGGAGTTAAGAAGCTGGCTGAATGGTCACGAGGCATTGCTTAGCTGGAAGCTTGATGGTCTTACAGTAGTGCTTACATATAATGAGGGCAAGCTTGTTAAGGCTGTTACACGTGGCAATGGTGAGGTAGGTGAAGTTATTACCAACAATGCCAGAGTATTCCGCAATGTTCCTCATTCCATCAGCTTTGCAGGTGAGCTTACAATTCGCGGTGAGGCAATAATTAAGTATTCTGATTTCGAGAAGATTAATGAACAGATTGAGGATGTGGATGCTAAGTATAAGAATCCACGTAATCTGTGCTCTGGCTCGGTTCGTCAGCTGAATAATGAGATAGCTGCCAAGCGTAATATTTTCTTCTATGCCTTTAGCCTTGTATCAGCTGATGAGTCGCTTTTTAACAATAGTAGAAGTGCGCAGTTTGATTTCTTAAGCAGGCAGGGATTTGATGTGGTTGAACATTATATGGTTAATGAAGATACCATTCTTGATACAATAGAGAATTTTGCTAAGAAGATTACTGATTTCGATATACCAAGTGATGGCCTTGTACTGACTTATGAGGACATTGCTTACGGCAGGAGCCTTGGACGTACTGCCAAGTTCCCTAGAGATGCAATTGCCTTCAAGTGGCAGGATGAGATTAAAGAGACTACTCTAAGAGAGATAGAGTGGAGCCCCAGCAGAACTGGACTTATTAACCCAGTAGCTATATTTGATCCAGTTGACCTGGAAGGAACAACTGTAAGCAGAGCAAGTGTCCATAATATAAGTATATTAAAGGGACTTAAGCTGGGAATCGGTGACAGGATCACTGTATATAAGGCTAATATGATTATTCCTCAGATAGCTGAGAACCTGACAGGCAGTGACTCTCTGGTAATTCCTGATAGGTGCCCTTGCTGTGGCGGAAGAACAGAGATAAGACAGGTTAGTGATGCTAAGACTCTTATATGTGTTAATGATGCCTGTCCTGCCAAGCAGATTAAGGCCTTCACCCTCTTTGTCAGCCGTGATGCCCTGAATATAGACGGAGTAAGCGAATCTACTCTTGAGAAGTTTTTGGCCTGCGGATATCTGAAGTCTTTCACTGATCTCTATCATCTTGACAGATTTAGAGACCAGATTACCAGCATGGAGGGCTTCGGCCAGAAATCTTATGATAATCTAATAGCCTCTATAGAGAATTCGCGTGTTAGCAACCTTGCAAGAGTGATATATGCTCTTGGAATATCAGGAATAGGTGTGGCTAATGCTAAGATGCTCTGCAGGGCATATGAGTTCAATCCTGACAGAATTTGCCAGGCTACAGCTGAAGACCTATCTGAGATTGAAGGAATTGGTCCAGTAATGGCCAAGTCTATTGAGGAATATTTCGCAAGCGATACGAATAGAACCCTATTCTATGATATAATAGATGAGTTACAGCTTGAGGCTGTAGAGATAGACAGAAGTAATGACCTTATTAATGGTAAGGCCTTTGTTGTGACTGGTTCACTTAATACCTATGCTAACCGGGATGAGCTTAAAGCTCTTATTGAGAGCCTTGGCGGTAAGGTAACTGGAAGTGTTACTAATAAGACTGAAGCATTAATCAATAATGATATTACTTCTAATTCGGGTAAGAATAAGAAAGCAAAGGAATTAGGAATCAGGATAATTACAGAGGAAGACTTTAACAGGGATTATCTTGGTAAATAAATCATTTGGAGGAAAATATGCCAATTAAGATACAGGATTCACTACCAGCTCAGGAGATTCTTGAGCAGGAGAATATATTTGTGATGACTGAGTTTCGTGCTATGCATCAGGACATCAGACCGCTTAAGGTCTTAATCCTTAATCTGATGCCTACTAAGGTCACTACAGAGACTCAGCTTCTGCGTAAGCTGTCTAACAGTCCCTTACAGGTGGATGTTGACTTCCTTCAGACAGCAAGCTATACATCGACACATACGGATACTACTCATCTGGATACTTTTTACAGTACTTTTGATGATATTAAGGACAAGAAGTATGACGGACTTATCATTACAGGAGCTCCGCTTGCATATGTTAAGTATGAAGAAGTAGCCTACTGGGATGAGTTATGCAAGATAATGGACTGGGCAGAGAAGCATGTTCATAGTACTTTCTATCTCTGCTGGGGAGCCTTTGCAGGTCTTCATTATCATTATGGTATTGACCATTTCTTCTATGAGGATAAGTTATCTGGCATATATTCCCATTATATGTGTAAGCCTACTTCACCATGGTTTAGGGGCTTTGATGACGTATTCTACGCTCCACATTCCAGAGAAATCGGAATTAAGAGAGAGGATATTGAGGCAATAGATGACCTTGAACTTATGGCATATTCAGATGAGGCAGGAGTAACCCTGGTTAAGAGTAAGGACTCGAGAAAGTTCTTTGTTCTCTGCCATGCAGAATATGACAGGGATACACTTAGTCAGGAATACTATAGAGATCTGGATAAGGGTATTAATCCTAAGATTCCAGTAAATTATTTCCCTGACGATGATCCAAGTAAGGAGCCAATTGTAAGCTGGCGCTCAACAGGACAGCTTCTATATACTAACTGGCTGAACTATTATGTGTATCAGTCAACACCATATGATGTAACTAACATCGGAGACTAGAATGTTTTGGAGGAGATAATGAGTAACAAATTGTTCAGGAATGTGATTGCGACAATTCTGGCTACTGTAATGTTAACAGGTCTTGTAGCCTGTGGAGAGGCTAATAATACAGAAACTGCAGCGATAGAACCACAGACAGAGGAGGCTAGCGCTGTAGAGAATAGTGAGGACGCTGAAGCGGAGGAAACTGACGAGGCACCTGAGGTGAAGGAGAAGCCATATGAGCT
>DCIU01000075.1:0-393 GCA_002317245.1 Lachnospiraceae bacterium UBA1718 | reverse complement strand
GTTCCACGTAATCTGGAGTCAAGAATTCAGGTTAATGGTGGTGATTATCATGCATATGTACTTAACTATTATGACCTTACTGAGTCTATGGAGACATATACATGTACTTTCAGAATGGAAGAGGGCAATGACCCTGCACCAAGAGTATGCTTTAACCTTGGTACTCCTGATGGGGAATCTAATGTTGGTGAGCATGAGATTCACATTGATAATGTTAGTCTGAAGATTGTTGACGATACTGATATAGTTATCGAAGAAGTAGTTGATAATACAATTAATGTTAACTGTAACCAGGTGGGATTCCTTCCTAAGGCTAGAAAGACTGCTGTTTCTAAGGTATCTAAGGCTGGTGATTCATTTGATATTGTAGATGCAGCTAGTGGAAGCGTTGTT
>DCIU01000036.1:5902-6347 GCA_002317245.1 Lachnospiraceae bacterium UBA1718 | reverse complement strand
AGTAGCGAGAGGGGGACTCGAACCCTCAACCCTCCGGGTATGAACCGAATGCTCTAGCCAGTTGAGCCATCTCGCCATATTAAGTTAATCGGTTGGAAATGGGACCTACAGGGCTCGAACCTGTGACCCTCTGCTTGTAAGGCAGATGCTCTCCCAGCTGAGCTAAGATCCCGTCTTTATCAATCTGTTCTCAACCGACTAGGCTAGTATACTATGTAGAAATAGCTTTGTCAACAATAATTGCTAACCTTTTTACGCTATTTTCTACACATCTATACTGCTTTATTACAGGGACTCTTCAGCTTGTTAATTAAGCAAGCTTAGACTTAGCAACTTCTGCAAGTGCTGCAAATCCCTCTGCATCATTAACTGCCATCTCAGCAAGCATCTTACGGTTGATATCAACCTCTGCAAGCTTAAGACCATACATGAACTTAGAGTATGA
>DCIU01000036.1:2650-5810 GCA_002317245.1 Lachnospiraceae bacterium UBA1718 | reverse complement strand
GTAAGTGCTCTCATAACTGACTGCTTAGCTACTCTATACTGATTAGATCTGGCACCTCTGTAACCCTTAGCCAGCTTTAATACTCTGTTGTGCTTTTTCTTGGCGTTTAAACCGCCCTTAATTCTTGCCATTTTTATTTCCTCCTATAATGCGAATTCAGATTTCCTAATTACTTTATCTTAAAGATAAGGAAGAATCTTCTTCATATTCTTAACATTTGTTGCATCAGTCATAGCTGGCATACGAAGCTTTCTCTTGTTCTTTGTTGTCTTCTTTGTTAAGATATGACGCTTATAAGCCTTATTTCTCTTAAGCTTACCTGTACCTGTAACTTTAAATCTCTTAGCAGCTGCTCTGCTAGTCTTCATCTTAGGCATAATTATATCCTCCTATAAATCAATAATCTATTTATCCGGCAAGTAGCAATCACTTTTTACCGGCTAAAAACATTGTCATGCTCCTGCCTTCAACCTTAGGAGCCTTCTCAACTGTTGCAATATCCTCAACCGCTGCTGCGAAATCATCAAGGATATGCTTGCTGCTCTGCATATGAGCCATCTCACGTCCACGGAAACGTAATGTAATCTTAACTCTGTCGCCCTTGCTTAAGAACTTCTTAGCTGCATTAACCTTAGTATTAAGGTCGTTAGTGTCAATGTTTGGAGAAAGTCTGATCTCCTTAACTTCTACAGTATGCTGCTTCTTCTTAGCTTCCTTCTCCTTACGCATCTGATCATACTTGAACTTACCATAGTCAACGATCTTGCATACAGGTGGCTTAGCTGTTGGTGCAATCTTCACAAGATCAAGTCCTGCTTCATCAGCAAGTGCCTGTGCTTCGCGGCTGGACATAATGCCTAACTGCTCACCGTCAGCTCCGATTACTCGTACTTCTTTGTCTCTAATCTGTTCATTAATGAATAAGTCGCTAATCTCCGTACCCTCCATGAGTAATTAACAATAAAAAAGTGGACAACTAAGTCAGTCGTCCACACTAAATACTCTTTACTACCAGCTCGCACTGGTTATATAAAGAAAACTTTGTACCTGCTGGCCTAATTGCTCACAGGCGAGGTGGAACCCTGCTTGTTGTTTTCACACTCGTATAAGTTAACACATAGAATTACGCGTGTCAACACCTTTTTTACGAATAAATATTATTCCTGCACATCGTGTTCGTGATGACAGTTACAGTTCTTGAACATGTCAGGATCATAGTCGATGCCATTTTTGTCATAATAATCCTTAACTGCATTCCTGATTGCCTCCTCAGCGAGTACTGAGCAGTGAATCTTATGTGCTGGAAGTCCGTCAAGGGCCTCTGTTACAGCCTGGTTGGTAAGTGTGAGTGCCTCTGAGAGTGGCTTGCCCTTAATAAGCTCTGTAGCCATTGAGCTTGAAGCAATCGCGCTGCCGCAGCCGAATGTCTCGAACTTAACATCAGAAATAATATCGTTATCAATCTTAAGATAGATCTTCATGATATCGCCACACTTAGCGTTACCAACTTCTCCAATACCGTCAGCATTCTCGATAACACCAACATTTCTTGGATTCCTGAAATGATCCATTACCTTGTCACTATATAATGCCATATGCTTACCTCTCTATCCTGCGAATTATCGCAAACAAATCTCACTTATTATAAGATGAACTGTCTCTTGCCTGCCATCAGGTCTCTCCAGACTGGTGACATATTTCTAAGGTATTCTACCACATCCTTAACAGCTTTGATAATATAATCTATCTCTTCATCAGTAATTGACGAGTCAAAGGACAGACGAAGGGAACCATGTGCTACATCATGTACTCTTCCGATTGCAAGAAGTACGTGGCTTGGGTCCAGGGAACCCGAAGTACATGCAGATCCTGAAGATGCGTACACGCCCTTATCATCCAGCAAAAGTAACAGCGACTCACCTTCGATTCCCTCGAAGCAGAAGTTAACTGTGCCCGGGCATCTCTTCTCTCTATCGCCATTAAGTGCTGAATGAGGAATCTCGCTTAAGCCAGCTATTAGTCTGTCACGCTTAGCCAGAAGCTCTGCATTGTCGCAGTCAAGATTGCTATTGGCATCCTTCAGGGCCTTAGCCATACCTACGATTGCTGGAACATTCTCAGTGCCGGCTCTTTTACCACGCTCCTGAGCACCACCCTCAATCACGTTGACAAGCGGGATGCCAAGCTTGCAGTATAATACGCCGATACCCTTAGGACCATGGAACTTGTGAGCCGAGAGGGACAGCATATCGATGTTGTCATCAGCCACATTAACTCTTATATGTCCAACAGCCTGAACTGCGTCTGTATGGAATGGAACCTTCTTCTCACGACATACAGCACCGATCTCTCTGATAGGCTGGATTGTACCGATCTCATTGTTCACATACATGATTGTAACAAGGGCTGTGTCCTCGCGGATAGCCTCAGCCACCTGCTCAGCTGTAACCACACCGTTCTCATGAACATCAAGAAGAGTAATCTCGAAGCCTTCCTTCTTAAGCTTATCAAGAGTGTGAAGTACTGCATGATGCTCGAAAGCTGTTGAGATGATGTGCTTCTTGCCCTTTCTCTCACCGAACTTGGCTGCAGAGATAATTGCCTGATTATCTGCCTCGCTGCCACCTGATGTGAAGTATATCTCTCTTGGAGTACATCCAAGTTCATTAGCTATATCTGCTCTGGCCTGCTCAAGGGCTTCCTTAGCTTCCTGGCCAAAGGAATGAAGACTGCTTGGATTGCCACAGATTGCATCCATATAAGGAAGCATTGCCTCTATTGCTGCCTTGCTTGTTGAAGTTGTTGCTGCATTATCTGCATATATCTTCATAAATGCCTCTTTTCTTCTATATATAAGTATCTAGATTCTGTAATCACGCAGACGTCTGTGTATACACTTCCGTCAACCTTATATATTATACATCATTTTTTATATTTTAATAGCCCTAATTAGTAGTAACTAACTGTTCACACTGACATAATAGTCTGCATTTCCTAGTAAGTCAATAGAGTTTATTGTATTTTTACAAATGCAAAATGATATGGGGGGACAGGGACCCCCTATCATTTTTGCGAAAGTGATAGGGGGTCCCTGTCCCCCCATATCATCACGCAACAAAAGTGGCTCCCATATATGATAGGAGCCACTTTTTGAGGAAAA
>DCIU01000036.1:2395-2583 GCA_002317245.1 Lachnospiraceae bacterium UBA1718 | reverse complement strand
GCCTGGTCGAGATCAGCAATGATATCATCGATATGCTCGATACCAATTGAAAGTCTAATTGTGTTAGGCTTGATGTTCTGATCTGCAAGCTCCTCAGCTGACAACTGCGAATGAGTAGTTGTTGCTGGGTGAATTACAAGGCTCTTAGCGTCTGCTACGTTTGCAAGGATAGAGAAGATCTTAAGGCT
>DCIU01000036.1:1851-2227 GCA_002317245.1 Lachnospiraceae bacterium UBA1718 | reverse complement strand
TAAGTACTCTACAACCTTAGCTGTATTCTCTGCATGTCTGTCAAGACGAAGAGATAATGTCTCAATTCCCTGAAGAAGTAAGAATGCATTGAATGGTGAAATAGCTGCACCTGTATCTCTAAGTAAGATAGCACGGATGAATGTTACGAAAGCTGCAGGACCAGCTGCTGCTGTGAATGATACACCGTGGTAACTTGGATTAGGAGCTGCAATGTTAGGATACTTGCCTGATGCTGCCCAGTCGAACTTACCAGAGTCAACGATAACACCACCAAGTGTTGTTCCATGTCCACCGAAGAACTTAGTTGCTGAATGTACTACGATATCTGCGCCGTGCTCGATTGGTCTGATCCAGTAAGCTGCACCGAATGTGTTG
>DCIU01000036.1:654-1741 GCA_002317245.1 Lachnospiraceae bacterium UBA1718 | reverse complement strand
GCTTTTGTATTATCCTGAATAGCTGCCTCAACTTCATCAAGATTGTGAGCGTCAACAAATGAAGTCTGAACTCCGTATGATGAAAGTGTATGAGATAAGAGGTTGTAGCTTCCACCGTAGATTGTCTTCTGTGCTACGATGTGCTCACCAGCTGTTGCAAGAGCTTCGATTGCGTATGTGATAGCTGCTGCTCCACTGGCTACGGCTAATGCTGCCACGCCACCTTCAAGGGCTGCTACTCTCTCTTCAAGAACTCCCTGAGTTGAATTAGTAAGTCTTCCGTAGATGTTACCTGCATCTGCAAGTCCGAATCTTGCTGCTGCGTGAGCTGAATCTCTGAATACGTAACTTGTTGTCTGATAAATAGGTACTGCTCTTGCGTCAGATGCTGGATCTGGATTTTCCTGTCCTACGTGTAACTGTAATGTCTCGAATTTATAATTTGCCATGTCTTTGTCCTCCTAAATGTGTGTGTTAATTAATTCCTTCTGTGCGTCTGTGTGTGTTTGTTTTGCTTCCTCGTTATTGAGGTTTTGTGTGTGTTTTTTTGTTTCACTTGCTTAAGCTAACCTTATAATATTACCCATACCCTACTAAGTCAATAGGTTTAGGAGTAATAAGCTATCGCTATTATTGATGGTTAGTTATAAGTTCTAGTTATAGCTGAATAATGACCCTAGGGGATGGGGTTAGAGGGTCAGTGTGACCCTGGGGGACGGGGTCAGAGGTTCAGTTTATTTTGATCTATTCCAATATGAGCTTATTATTATTTATCATCGTCGTAGGGACTGTGGGTATGTGGATAACTGAATAGGTTAAGCATCATATATAGACGCTTAGTTGCAATCAGTTACCCACATATCCACAGTTATGGATGGACGAGAAGGAGCCTTCGGCAATAAGAATAATATGTATTAATCGTCGTCATTGGAGTTGGCACAGGAATCATAATTTATTTCATTTCGCTCAACCATATTTCTACAGTATTAGAGGAAGTAAGCACAGGAATATTGTTTTTTCTCATTCTGCTCAACACGCTACTGCCCCAAATTGCCATAACTCGGCACAGGAAATGCTTGCTTCACTC
>DCIU01000036.1:0-593 GCA_002317245.1 Lachnospiraceae bacterium UBA1718 | reverse complement strand
TTGCTTCACTCAATTTGCTCAACACATTAGCCTTTTTACGGCAATTTGACACTCTGACCCCGTCCCCCAGGGTCATAGGAGCCCTAGATTATGTCACTCTGACCACCATCCTAGGGGACCCTTCGTGTCCCCTGGGTCAAAATGTCATAGCAAAAGAAAACGGCACCACCCTTAGGTGATGCCGTCTGGCATATTTTCCAATATAGCTTCTCAATTAATGCCTGTCAGGCAGGCCGCTATTATCTCTTCTTCTCATCCTCTGGGAGCTCGACTCTGATTGTCTTGGAATCGATCTCTTCCTTGATCTGAGCGATGAAGTCTGCGAGGCTCTTCTGGCCTTCGTTACCTTCGAATCTTGAACGAACAGATACAAGGCCTGCTGCCTCCTCCTGCTCACCAACAACGAGCATGTATGGAAGCTTGTCCATTCTTGCCTCTCTGATCTTGTAGCCAATCTTCTCTGATCTGTTGTCAACTGTTACATCAACACCAGCCTTCTTAAGCTCAGCTCTTACCTTGTCAGCGTAGTCAGCATACTTCTCTGAGATAGGAAGTACTCTTACCTGCTCTGCACACATCCATGTTGGGAACTT
>DCIU01000150.1:56024-88965 GCA_002317245.1 Lachnospiraceae bacterium UBA1718 | reverse complement strand
TCTTCTGGAGCCTTATCGATATTCTCGAAATCTACCTTTGCGTTACCAGCAACTCTCTCTGCAAGAACCTTTGTGATTGCAGCTGTAAGAGTTGTCTTACCATGGTCAACGTGTCCGATAGTACCAATGTTACAATGTGCCTTGTTACCTCTTTCAAATTTAGCCTTAGCCATTTTTCTTTCCTCCTAGAAAATAGTAAAGTTATTAATATTTAAGTTTCTTAATATCCCTTTCGGGATAAGCACTCGCTATCTACGATTATATTAGATATAATGCAGATTTTCAAGTTTATTTTCAGAAGTGGCCTAAGCCACTTCTGGTTATTTTATTAATTAGTTAGCCTTTGCAGCAAGAACCTTCTCAGCTACGTTCTTTGGTACTGGCTCATACTTCTCGAAGAACATTGAGTAGTTACCACGACCCTGTGTTCTAGAACGAAGGTCTGTAGAGTATCCGAACATCTCTGACAGAGGTACAAAACCTCTAACGATCTTACCACCGCCAAGGTCATCCATACCTTCGATACGTCCACGACGAGAATTGATATCACCGATAACATCTCCCATGTACTCTTCTGGCATTGTAACCTCAACCTTCATGATTGGCTCAAGAAGCACTGGAGATGCCTTCTGCATAGCTTCCTTGAAACACATTGAACCAGCAATGTGGAAAGCCATTTCTGAAGAATCGACTTCATGGTATGAACCATCATAAACTGTAGCATGTACACCAACAACAGGGAATCCACCAAGTGAACCTGCCTTTGTTGCTTCCTCGATACCTTCACCAACAGCTGGAATGTATTCCTTAGGAATAGCACCACCAACAACCTCTGAATCGAACTTGAAGAGTTCTTCTCCATTGGCATCCATTGGCTCGAAACGTACCTTACAGTGACCGTACTGTCCACGACCACCAGACTGCTTAGCGTACTTGTAATCCTGATCAACAGGCTTTGTAAATGTCTCCTTGTAAGCAACCTGAGGTGCACCTACGTTAGCCTCAACCTTAAACTCACGAAGAAGTCTATCAACGATGATCTCAAGGTGAAGCTCACCCATACCAGCGATGATTGTCTGACCTGTTTCTGGATCTGTATGAGCACGGAATGTTGGATCTTCTTCAGCAAGCTTTGCTAAAGACTCACCTAACTTACCCTGACCAGCCTTTGTCTTAGGCTCGATAGCGAGCTCGATAACTGGCTCTGGGAATTCCATAGACTCAAGGATAACTGGATGCTGCTCGTCACAGATTGTATCACCAGTACCTGTAAGCTTGAAACCTACAGCAGCTGCGATATCACCAGAGTAAACCTTATCAAGTTCCTGTCTGTGGTTAGCATGCATCTGAAGGATACGTCCTACACGCTCCTTCTTATTCTTAGTTGCATTAAGTACATAAGAACCTGAGTTCAATGTACCAGAGTATACTCTGAAGAATGCAAGTTTTCCAACGAATGGATCTGCCATAATCTTGAATGCGAGAGCTGCGAATGGCTCCTCATCTGAAGAGTGCTTCTCAATCTCATTACCATCCATATCAACACCCTTAATAGCTGGGATGTCTGTTGGAGCTGGCATAAATTCAATAACAGCATCAAGCAATTTCTGAACGCCCTTATTTCTATATGCGCTACCGCAGCATACAGGAATTGCAGTACACTCACATGTTGCCTTACGAAGGACAGCCTTAAGCTGCTCTGTTGTTGGCTCTTCGCCCTCAAGGAACATCATCATAAGGTCATCATCAAGCTCACAGATCTTCTCTACAAGCTCCTCACGATAAAGCTGTGCCTCATCCTTCATATCTTCTGGGATCTCACCAATTGAGATATCATCACCCTTATCATCGTTGTAGATGTAAGCTTCCATCTCAAAAAGATCGATAATTCCCTTGAACTCGTCTTCCTTACCGATTGGTAACTGAAGTACGATTGCGTTCTTACCTAATCTTGTACGAATCTGCTCAACAGCTCCGTAGAAGTTAGCACCTAAGATGTCCATCTTATTGATGAAAGCCATTCTAGGTACATTGTATGTATCAGCCTGACGCCATACGTTCTCTGACTGTGGCTCAACACCACCCTTTGCACAGAAGACACCAACAGCACCATCAAGTACTCTAAGTGAACGCTCAACCTCAACAGTGAAGTCTACGTGTCCAGGAGTATCAATGATATTGATACGATGCTCTTCAGCACCTGCCTTAGCCTTTGCATGATCTTCAAGTGTCCAGTGGCAAGTTGTAGCAGCTGATGTAATTGTGATACCTCTCTCCTGTTCCTGCTCCATCCAGTCCATGGTTGCAGTTCCTTCATGAGTATCACCAATCTTGTAATTAACACCGGTATAATACAGGATACGCTCTGTAAGAGTTGTCTTACCCGCATCGATATGAGCCATAATACCAATGTTTCTGGTTCTCTCTAATGGATATTCTCTTCCAGCCAAGATTTTTTCCTCCTATAACTATTAGAAACGATAATGAGCAAATGCCTTGTTTGCCTCTGCCATCTTGTGCATGTCTTCTTTTCTCTTTACAGATGCACCAGTATTGTTAGATGCATCAAGAATCTCATTAGCAAGTCTCTCTTCCATTGTCTTCTCGCCTCTCTTACGTGAGAACATTGTAAGCCAACGGAGTGCGAGTGCCTGACGTCTATCAGGTCTAACCTCGATAGGTACCTGGTATGTTGCACCACCGATACGTCTTGCCTTAACTTCGAGAACAGGCATGATGTTGTTCATTGCCTCTTCAAATACTTCGAGAGCTGGCTTTCCAGCCTTCTCCTCTACTCTTGCAAATGCGCCATATACGATCTTCTGAGCTACGCCCTTCTTACCATCAAGCATTACTGTGTTGATAAGCTTAGTAACTACCTTGTTATCGTACATTGGATCTGCAAGAACATCTCTTTTCTGAATATGTCCTTTACGTGGCACGATTCTTCCCTCCTTAATTATTTTAATTAATTCATAGGTACTCACATATTGACCTTACGGTCTGAACTAAGTGTCCGTGTCTTCTATCTGACTAAACCAGAATTCCAACACTTTATTAGTTTTGTGGTACTCGCCCAAACATATGGGCAACTAGCGGTAATTACTTACCAGCCTTTGGTCTCTTAGCGCCGTACTTAGAACGAGCCTGTCTACGGTTAGCTACTCCAGCAGTATCAAGAGTACCACGAATAATATGATATCTTGTACCTGGAAGATCCTTAACTCTTCCACCACGGATAAGAACAACACTATGCTCCTGAAGGTTATGTCCTTCACCTGGGATATAGCTTGTTACTTCCATTCCGTTAGAAAGACGAACTCTGGCGATCTTACGAAGCGCTGAGTTAGGCTTTTTAGGTGTTGCAGTCTTAACAGCTGTACATACACCTCTCTTCTGTGGAGAACTTGCATCAATTGACTTCTTGTGAAGTGAGTTGTAAGTCTTCTGAAGAGCTGGTGCTGTAGACTTCTTAACTGAAGCCTGACGACCCTTTCTTACTAACTGGTTAAATGTTGGCATTTCGGTTTTACCTCCTATTTTAATATTATGCGGTTTTTTGCACATAAAAAGACACGCAAAATTTCGCATGCTCTAGTAGTATACGAATCTTTCGCGCGTCTGTCAATAACTTTTCACAAAAATAGCAACTAAATTTTGTATATAATCACGAAATTTTTATTTATTATTGTTTTACACAATTTGAACCACAAAATCAAGTATTATATTAAGGAACAAACACAATTTATGAGGATACTATGAGAGATTTAAAACACTTATATTATTTTGAGAATCTGTTACAGATTACTAATAACGACTTAATATCCCAGGCTAAGAGCGAGGGTAAAAAATGTGTCGCCTATCTCTGTGAGAACACTCCAGAACCCCTGCTTAATCTGGCTGGTTGTTTTGGTGTAAGGCTCTTCGCTCCCCAGACCGGTTCTATGGATATAGCTACATATTATATGACCAGCCTCTTATGCGAGACCTGCAGGGCGCTTCTTGAGAGGTCAATCGAGGGCGGTTTTAACTTCGCTGACTGTCTCATAGCTCCAGATGGCTGTACCATGATTAACAGGTGTGCTGAGAACATCGAGCTGCTCCGTGCCATGGGTAAGGATAATGACCACTTCTTCTATGAGCATATGGAGGTGCCTCTTAAGGCTGATGACAATGGCGTAGAGCTACTGGTTCTTCAGTGTAAGAACCATATACTTAATCCTCTACATGAGAATTACGGAATAGATGTATCGGAAGCAGCCATTAGAGAAGCAGTAACCCTGCACAACAAGGTGTGCAGGCTAATTAGAGAGATTGGTGACTTCCGCAAGGAAGCTAATCCAAGAATAACAGGATATGAATTCGCCATACTTACACTGGCCACATATGTATGTCCCAAGTATCTGCTAATCGATAAGCTTACGGAGACACTTGAGGAATTAAAGACCAGAGAGCCTGACGAGAACAAGTATCGTGCAAGGCTTCTTGTGGTTGGTTCTGAAATGGATGATCCTGGCTTCATTAAATTAATAGAAGAAACAGGTGCATATGTATGTGCCGACAGATACTGCTTCGGCTCTCTCCCGGGACGCGACGAAATCAAGCTAAGCGATGATGAGGATGCTCTTACATCCGTATGCCGTCATTATGTATATGAATGTCAGTGTCCAAGGCAGATGAATATGGATAAGGTATATTCGCGCAAGCAGTATATCAATGATCTTGCCAGGGAATATGGTGCCGATGGAATTCTCTATAACCAGATTAAGTTCTGCGATCCATGGGCTTACGAGAAAGCCTTAGGAAGTGCAATTTTAAGGGAGAAATATGACTATCCTGTATTAGCTGTAGACAGGCCTTATAATATCAATTCATCAGCCGGTCAGATGCGTACCAGGGTTCAGGCATTTATAGAGAGTATCGAGATTAAGAATATTCAGGGGAGGGGCAAACATGGATGTGATTAAGAATCCCAACAAAATTGCCGGTGAGCAGAGTATAGCTGCCCTCTATAATGATGGCAAAGTAAGAAAGCGTCGTGAATGGCGCGGTCTTAAGGATACAATGTATGATTTCGGCAGGTGGCTGCACATATGGGGAATCCTTGTTAATGTATCAATGGGAAGAGGCTTTATAAAGGGTCTGTTCAGATACAGATGGATGGCTAACTATCTCGCCGTGCCACATATGGTTGATAAGTTCACTGTGGGCCAGCGTGATGAGACTCTGAAGATTACCCATACTGCCATCGACTATGTAGTATATGAGGTTGCTACAATCGTTAAGGGATGCCTGCGTGGTGACAGATTCGCTGGCAATGACAAGAAGCTGTCTGACAGAACTGTTGCAGTAGACGAGAATGCCATGACTGCTTATATGATGGGATTCCCAACACTATTTGCAGCTCAGAGAGAGGTGCCTACTCTCTTCTCTGCCAATCTTATCAACCAGTACTCTGCTGTACATTATATAGATGTGGCTCAGGCCTTCGGCATACCTGGTGATGTATGTCCTATGCCAGAGACGGAAGCTGGTGTATCAATCGAAGATGACCTCTGTGTAATTGGCAAGTGTGCCGTTCAGGTTAATACAACCTGTGATGGTTCCATGATGGGCAATGGAATTATGGCCAGACGACTGGAAGAGGATTATGGCATACCAACATTCCAGCTGGCTGCCCCTATTAGATTCAAGTCGGAAGATGTCCAGAAATATGCGGCTGAAGATATCAAAAAGGCCATCGCTTTTATCGAAGATCAGACTGGTGCCAAATGGGACTGGAAGCATTACTTCGAGTGCGCCAAGCGAGTTAATAATACAACCCGTAACAGACTGGAGTGGCTGGACATTAACTCTACACCATACCCTCAGTTCGTAGGTGCAGTGTTCTGCCTCTATAATGACACCAACTACATGGGCAACTGTGGACGTAATCCTGAGTTCCCATCCATTGATGAGAAGATTATGAAGTTAGTTCAGAAGGGTTATCAGAATAAGCAGATGATGGCTCCTGAATACAGACACCGTTGTGTAGTATGGGGTGTTGAGCCTCATTTCGTATTCGATATGCTCTACTGGATGATGCTCTGCTGGGGTGTAGTGCCACTGACTGATATGCTGTCAATGGTTATCAAGGATCAGATTGCTGACGAGGATACTCCCGAGAATCGTGAACAGGCCTACTACGACATGGCTTATCTTGTTGAGAACATGATTATGCGTAATCATACACATGGTGGTTATGAAGCCCTTCTTGATGAATTATGGGAATGCTGCGACAAGATGAACGCAGATATGGTAATGCTCTGGGAGCACATAGGCTGTAAGGCCTTAACTGGTATGCATGGTATGTTCGAGGAACAGGCAAGAGAGCGTGGTATTCATCTGGTATGGGTATCACATGATCTCTGTGATCCAAGAATATATACTAGGCAGGCCATCCGTGACCAGTTCAATCAGTACATGAGAACTGTTATGCGTGAGGAGCCTCTGGATCCTTCAATAGAAGTTCTGCCTGACAGCTACGCATGGTAAAGGAGGTATGAAGCATGATTAAGATATTACTTATTATATTGGCAGTTATCGTTATACTCTTCCTACTGCTCTTCACAATCTACTTCTTCAATCTGGATATGAAGCTGATGGTCAACGTCATCGCTCCCTTCCTGGAGAAGTTCTACGATAAGCGCGACAGGAACCAGAAGCTATAAAATGAACCTGGGGGACGGGGTCAGAGTGTCATTAGTGACACTTTGACCCCGTCCCCCAGGTTCATCATTATTTATGCGGATGAAGGGACTCGAACCCCCACGGTCTCCCACTAGAACCTAAATCTAGCGCGTCTGCCAGTTCCGCCACATCCGCGTTTGTGTGACTTTTGCCACGCAGATAATTATACAAATCCTTATACGCCTTGTCAATGCGTTTTACTCCAGTGGAACCTTCACAATGATATCCCTGTACATCTTAATGAAGAATATGAGAGACACAAGGCCTGACATTATCTCCGCTATTGGGAATGCCCACCATACGTTATTAACGTCCCCTGATAAGGCCAGGAAGTATGCAGCTGGAAGTAATACCACAAGCTGACGCATGATTGAGTTAATCATACTGTATACCGCTCTTCCAAGAGACTGGAATACAGAGCCTACCACGATACAGCATGCCGCAACTGGGAAATGAACAGCAATAATTCTAAGTGCCTTAATACCCATCTCAGTCATATAGTCAGATGCATTGAACATTCCAAGAAGTACTCCCGGTATCAGTTCGAATACTATTGCACCAATTGTCATTATGCAGATTGCTAACAGCATTGCCCACTTGAGTGCGCTCATCATTCGCTTACGCTTCTGTGCACCATAGTTGTACGACATGATAGGTATAAGCCCGTTATTCAAGCCGAATATTGGCATGAATACAAAGCTCTGGAGCTTGAAGTACACGCCGAATACCGCAACCGCTGTAGATGAGAATCCAATAAGAATCTTATTAAGTCCATATACCATAACAGAGCCAATTGACTGCATTATTATGGAAGGAACACCTATTGAGTAAATACTCTTAATAATTGTTCCATCAATCTTAAAGGTCTTAACGGACATCTTAATCTCAGGATTAGCCTTAATGTTGAATATGCACGCTGCAATACCAGCAGCAATCTGTCCAATTACTGTTGCAACGGCTGCACCAGTCACTCCCATCTTAGGCATACCAAGCAGACCGAAGATAAGAATAGGGTCAAGAATAATATTAATGATTGCTCCAATCATCTGCGTAATCATCGAGAAGAAGGTTCTTCCTGTCGACTGAAGCAGTCTCTCGAATATGAACTGAGCAAATACACCAAATGAAAAACAGCATACAACTGACAGATACTCTACTCCATACTCAATTATAGCCTGGCTGTCTGTCTGTCCTGCATAGAAAGGTCTTACACATGTAAGTCCCACAATCAGGAATACAAAGTATGTACATATGGAGAGGAATACGCCATGCTCGGCTACTCTTCCAGCTCTATCCCCATTCTTCTCTCCAAGGGCTCTGGATACAAGTGCATTAACACCGACGCCCATACCAGCACCCATTGCAATAAGCACTGACTGAAGTGGGAAGGCCATAGATACTGCCGTAAGTGCATCCTCACATATTCTTGATACAAAAATGCTGTCCACTATGTTATAGAGAGCCTGCACTAACATTGAGCACATCATTGGTACTGACATGTTAAGTAGCAGCTTGCCAACCGGCATGACTCCCATCTTATTCTCAACTACTACATTATTAGTCTCTGACATTTTTACAAATAAATCCTTCTTAATTATATTCTCTTAAGCTCGTATGTACGGCTTCCTAATCCTATCTCTTCACAGTGAGCCAGACAAGACTCCCACTCAGCGTCAGGATGTGTAAGATCAAAGTGATCAATATGGTCGCATGCACCATGAGCATGAACATGACCAGAATGCTCGTGAACTTCCTTAACCGAATGATTATCATGTGCATTGTCATCAAGAATGCTGCCTGGATTAATTGGCATCTTATTGCAGAGGTCTGCACAGGCCTGATCCAGCGCTACAGGATCGAAGGATGCAAGCATACCAACATTAGGAATGATTGGAATATCATTCTCTGAATGACAGTCACAGTTAGGTGATACATCGCAGATAAGTGATATATGGAAGCAAGGTCTGTCCTTACATACTGCAAGGGCATACTCTGCCATTTTATAGTTGAATATCTTAATTGAATCATTATAGTCTGCTGCTATTACATCCTTAGGACATACTGCCAGACATCTGCCACAGCCTACACACTTGTCATGATCGATATGTGCCTTGCCATTCTCAATAATTGGAGCGCCATGAGCGCAGATCCTCTGACAGGCACCACAGCCTACACAGCCTGACTGGTCTACACTTGGCTTGCCATCGCAGTGCTGCTCCATCTTACCAGCTCTTGAGCCACAGCCCATACCAATATTCTTAACAGCGCCACCGAAGCCTGCCATCTCGTGTCCCTTGAAGTGGTTAAGGGAAATGAAGACATCAGCATCCATAATTGCCTGGCCAATCTTGGCTTCCTTAACATATTCACCATTAATAGGTACAAGGGCCTCATCAGTTCCCTTAAGTCCATCAGCGATGATTACATGGCAGCCTGTCTGTAATGGAGAGAAACCATTAATATATGCTGTGTCCATGTGATCAAGGGCATTCTTCCTGCTGCCAACGTATAATGTATTACAGTCTGTAAGGAATGGCTTGCCACCAAGCTCCTTAACATAGTCTGCCACTACTCTTGCATAATTAGGTCTTAAGAATGCAAGGTTGCCATACTCACCGAAGTGAATCTTAATGGCAGTGTACTTCTCATCAAAGTCTATACTCTCGAATCCAGCTGTCTTCATAAGTCTGTGAAGCTTTTGGAGAAGTGTCTCATTACTAGTTGCCTTAAATGTTGTGAAATATACCTGTGACATACTAACCTCCTGTAATTAAAGTCAAATACTTGCATATTGTAGCATAAAAAAATAAAGGTGTAATGTCTTTTCCTAAAAAAAACTAAAATTGCACTTTTTGTTTTTTGTGCTATTATAGGATAATTAGCATAAGGAGGAAAAAAATGAGTGCAAAAGAGTACATTCTGCATTACGTGGAATTAAAGCCCATGCTTGCATTTTTTCTGATAACGTTATTACTACTTGTAATCTGTGTATCCATAATTGTACTGGTTGTCAGCCTGTCAGCACATGGTGTAACCACTATGTACAAGAAGGATTACTTCTATATTAGAAGCAGTGAATTAGTGGAACGCTTCTACGAGATGATTTTCTCTGGTTCCTCAATTCTGTCATTTCTGGCATCATATTATATTATAGAAAGATTTGTTACCGAAGGTTCCTTCAGAGTGTTCTGGGATGATCACAGTGATCTTCTATTGCTTGGAATGATTATTACATCCTGTCTTCTTAATACATTCTTAGACAGGGTACTGATTCCGCTTCGTAACATTGATAAAGAGGAAAAAGCCAGCGTGCGAATGATTGCTATGCTCTACGTAATACTAATCTTCGTCTATATTAAGTTCATTAAGGAAAACAATAATTATGATGGATTCATCACATATTTCTTAGGACTTATGATTGGTAGATTCGTATACTTCGATGCATCCTTTGGGGATTTCATAGCATCTGTAAAACGCGCAGGACAGAACCTTCCACTTATGGTCATGGGCTTAGCATATCTGGGAATAATGTGCTATATAGGATTCGGTTCAAAATATCTTCTAATATCCAATGGCGTGCTTGTTAGTACCTTCATAGCACATATATTTATGGTTATAGCAATTCTTATTATTCATAATACTAATGTATTAAGGATGATATTCAGACCAACAGATAAAAATAGCGATGGGAACTAAATCCCATCGCTATATTACTATGCTAATGAATATGAGAGCATCTCATACTTAACTCGAACACCTTCTGCAATCTCAGCCGGAAGCAGGGCTCTTGCAACGAGCTTAGGTTCGCCACCATCGGCTCCGTCTTCTCTCTTAAGATTGGCATAATCGCCATCAATACTCTCTACTATATAATATACCGCTTCAAACATAGATATCTCCTTACATCACATCTGAAAGATTAAATGAATATTTATAATTAATCTCAGCAGGCACTATCTTATCATTGCATATTTTCTCAATCATTTCCCTGGAAACCTCATTAATATATGGCATATATACTATGGTATTTCCGCTTCTAATCTTTCGCGCTGTTAAGAAGGCATTACGTCCAACTAAAATAGCTGGGATCTGACTGCCATTCTTAATACTTGCCCAGACAATAGAACACATCTTTTCATCGCTCTTAATTGCAAGGAAGCTCTTAACCTCATTATCGCTTACATAGAACTGCGACAGTTCATCATCTAAGTATCCATTATTCAGATACTGTAAAATCATCCCGTTTTCATTGCTATTAAGACTGTCTCTCTCCCTCTTTGTTAATTCAGATGGTTTCTTAATATTATATGATGGTGGAACTGGTGGAACCTTCCTATTATCTCCATCCGCCAAATGCATCTGATAAGCTCCAATGTCCTCTATTTTTTCTTCCGTAAACTCAAGGAAGTTAAAAAAGCCTCTAAGGTCTGCTCCGCCATCTGTGACTACTTCACTGCTGCCAGAATCATCCTTAT
This sequence comes from Lachnospiraceae bacterium UBA1718, assembly GCA_002317245.1. Classification (GTDB taxonomy): domain Bacteria; phylum Bacillota; class Clostridia; order Lachnospirales; family Lachnospiraceae; genus Colinaster. The sequence continues at coordinate 77,761 of DCIU01000150.1, read as the reverse complement.
ACTTGAAGAACTCTGTAACCTTGCATTCAAGCTTGAAGTTATCATCTAAGAGCGAAATAGCATCACCCACCAGAATAACAAGATTGGTGGCAATTCCCTGACGCCTGTAGTCTTTTTTAACAAATATGTGCTCTATAGTGACTAAATATTTACCAGGATCTATTGCTCCAACTATTACTCCAACCGGATCATCATCATCAAGAACACCGTACATTAGTAAGTTGTTTTCATTACCGTCTTCGTAGCTGATTTCAATAAAAGCAAGTGTTTCATTAGAAATCATAGGTGCGAAACAATCTATATTTTCTTTATCAACAATTATCAAATCAATCATAATTTGCCCCTATCGTAATCCTGCTGTAAGAAGAACCTTTTTAACAACATCATCTATATTATTATTGCCAAGTATAGGAGACATTGATACGCATAGCTTTACGATATCTCTTAGCCGCTTATCTTTCGCAGACATTCGCTCTCCACAAAGTGATTCTGATATGCTCCTTAACATAAGGATATCTTCTGGCTTCTCGCTTACAAGAAGTGTCTCCATCACTTTATCCATACCAGTCATTGTAATCTGGAATGCATCCTCATCGATATATGACAGGTCAATAACACGGCCACCGTATTTGTCGCCAACCTCATCCAGTCTCTGTCCGCCAAAGCTTGAAGCAAACTCACCATTACCTGCTCCATGGGTATGCCCCATCTGATTAGTCATTCCCGGCTTGTCAGACTCAAATCCTATCAGCAGACCAGTGTAGTTGTTCTTATCTCCATCCTCTATATGCATATAGATATGGCCACAGGTTCCATCGTTAGTAAACCTTCTACTTTTACCTCTAAATCCGCCAAGTCCAGGATTGCCAAGTCCTCCTATGGCAACATTCATACCATACTGGCCACATATCCAGCCTTTATCTTTTTTTAACTCCTCGAAATTCCTGCCCGAGTTCTTCTTTTTAGTATGGATTGCATGTGTTGCAGCGAGTCTTGATTTGAATCCTGCTGCTTTACCCTTTCCTGCTCCCAGGAAAGCATCTGTAGTCGCATCTCTATTCTTGTCTTTGTATTCTTTACCTGTTTTGCCAGGTAGAATAATTCCCACTCTTGAGCAGTGGGCAAAAGCATCTGCAACTGGGCCAGTCCAGCTGTCTTCCACACCATTTGTCTTTTTTACGAACTTTCCAAGCTGGGCAGCTAACATATTTTTTGCCATAAAAATCTGCGATTTTCTATTAGCCACAATAGATTTTTCTAATAAGTCATCGCCCATTTTTTCAGCATCCTGATCAGCCTGCATTTCATAATAGTCAGGAATTGTGCTTATGGTCTCTGCCATTATTCTTGCATTCATCTTAGCTTCCAGTGCTTTAACCTTTTCCGCCGTGTCAAAGACTCTTGCAAAGGATGGGAATGCTGTCTTATAGGACTCATCCCTCATGCATAGGGATAGGCCAATTCTAAGGAGTGGATTCATAAGCTCCTTAACCCCTCCCTTTGATTCATAGGAAGGAATGTACTGATTTCTACGAGGAAATTTAAGATTTTCCGTCTTAAGTAAGGATTCAATAAAGCTGTCAGCTGTAGCTCCTGGCGCTACTTCAAGATTTCTCATATACTCTGAAGCGGCAACGTTTCTAAGCAAGGGATTCATGTCCTCCATATGCGAATAGTCGCCATCCTGAACAACTTCAAGCATTTGCCTATGAGTATATGGACTATCCGGAAATAAGTAATTTTCGCTTATTGTATACCCTTCAAAATGACTTAATGAAGGCCCATAATAAGCCACCTCTTTTAGCAGGTCATCAACATATGAAGACTTAAGCAGTTCACTATCAGCAAAAACAATATTTCCGCCATTTGCTAAATAAGCTTCATACTCATTCTTTTCTCTTTTTTTCTGTTCCTTTTCTTTTGCAGCAAGTTTTTTAGCTGCTATTTTCTCTTCTGATTTAATACTTGACTGAGATTCTCTATGTGCCTCATCCCTTTCTTCTTTAGTAAGAGTAGCACGGTGAATATCCTCGGGCAGTTTGACATCCTTAAAGTGCATATTCAGACTAACCTTCATACTCTCTGCCTTCTCCCTGTTTTCCTTGCGGCGTCTGATTAATGTGTGAGCCGATTCCCAAAAACTATGAATAGTATCACCTCTTGTACCTTTAACCAAAAGGTCCCTTCGAGTTTCAGCCTTCATCTTAAGCAAATCCGAATTCGAATTATCATAGTACTGTGTCAGATGGCCAATAAATGATTCTTGCTTCAGAGCCTCTTCGTCAGCCTCCCTAATCTTTATTATTTTCATACTATCAGTTGATTCTAATTCTGAACACATATTTAAGCCTCCTTTTCCATCACAAAGAGCATTTATTATATATGCACCATTCTACACTTGTATTAATAATATATCAGTAAGCGTGTATAGGCAATCAGTTAATTGGCACTTTTCGTATTCTGCGAGTCTGTGGGTTCAATTACTCGTTCGTGGCCATAAGAAAACGCCCCAAGCATTCGCTTGAGGCGTTCTCTTATGAGCCACGCGGGAATCGAACCCGCGACAACTTGATTAAAAGTCAAGTGCTCTACCGACTGAGCTAGTGGCCCTTTTAAATTATGAGGTCATCTTCCTTCGACCCAAGCTGGGCCAACTGGATTCGAACCAGCGAGTGTAGCAGTCAAAGTGCTATGCCTTACCGCTTGGCGATGGCCCATTAATAATGGCGCTATGCCATCCACTATCTAGCTTACCATATATATATGATAAAAAATATCCCTAGATAGAAAAAAAGTCTTGTGTCATCCACAAAACTCATAAGGTGGATACAGGGATTCGAACCCTGGGCCTCCAGAGCCACAATCTGGCGCGCTAACCAACTGCGCTATACCCACCATATTAAAAAAATGTGCCCGAAGGGATTCGAACCCCCGACCCACGGCTTAGAAGGCCGTTGCTCTATCCAGCTGAGCTACGGACACATTGCTTAGTTATAAAAACTAAGAAAGCGGGTGATGGGAATCGAACCCACGTATCTAGCTTGGAAGGCTAGTGTTCTACCATTGAACTACACCCGCAAAACAAATTATTTGGTTAAATCGGGGTGACAGGATTCGAACCTGCGACCTCCTGGTCCCAAACCAGGCGCTCTAGCCAAGCTGAGCCACACCCCGTTTCGTCGTCTCTTTCGTGACGCAAGTGTTATTATATAAGACCTTATCTTTAATGTCAACAGGTTTTTTAGAAATTTCTTTCAAATATTATAAGGCTTATATGACATATTTTTGCTGTATATCCAGTTCACCACTTTCATCCATTTCTATAATTATATAGGATGGCCTTCGCCCTTCCTGTCTAGGGTAAGTCAGGGATCCCGGATTAATTGCAAGGACATCTCCATCATCATCCAATTCAGGTCTGTGGGTATGACCATACATTACAATGTCACAGCCCCTGCTTCTGGCCTCATCCTTAATAAGGGCATTGCCCATTGAGATATAGTAATGATGACCGTGGGATAGAAGCACTCTGTATGGTCCCACATCAAATACATCTTCCAGCGGAGCATCTGAGAAAAAGTCGTTGTTACCCGCCACCATATGAACAGGACAGTCTACTGCTGATTCAATAGTAACCTCACTACCCTCTATGTCGCCGCAATGAACTACCATATCAAGTGGACTGTAACGCTCTACAAGCTGTAGGTATATATCATTCTTCCTATGTGTATCACTTACAACCAGAATACGCATTAGTTAAGCTCCTTAGCCAGAATATCCTTCATCATGCACAGAGCCTTGCCTCTATGGCTGATTCTGTTCTTCTCATCCGGATCAAGCTCTGCACTATAACAGCCTCTATCTGGAAGGTAGAATATAGGATCGTATCCGAATCCATGCTCCCCCTTCTCTTCATATCCTATAGCTCCCTCATAGGTCGCCTCAGCCTCAAGCTCTCTGCCATCCGGCAGCACGCATGCAATAGCACATACGAATCTGGCAGTTCTCTCCTCATCAGGAACTCCTTCTAGTCTCTCAATGATATTGGCATTCTTAATGGTATAAGAAGTATCTTCTCCAAGATATCTTGCCGAATAGATACCTGGCTCCCCATTAAGGGCATCTACAACCAGCCCCGAATCATCAGCAAGTACAATGTCTTCGTATCCCAGTGCCTTACATTTTGCCGCTATGGCACGAGCCTTAATGAAGGAATTCTCCATGAATGTAGCGCCGTCTTCCTCGACGTCCACCACCACATCAGCCTCCTTCATTGAGACAATCTCTATATTGAAGTCGGACATTATCTCACGAATCTCGCGCATCTTGCCCATATTACCGGTTGCAAATACTATTCTCATTAGTCTCTCCCATCAATCTCAGCTATTGCATCAAGTATTCCCAGTGCAATATTCTGCCTGTATGTGTCGCTGGCTAAGGCCTGTCGCTCTTTCGCATTACTTAAGTATCCAAGGCTAATCGTTACACAGGGAATATTCTTAGCGAATATGGTCTCCTCACCCGTATACAGCCCCTTTGCCTTAGTTCCTGTCCTCGCCACAAGGTTCTTCAGGCATAGGTCAGCAAGATCAGCATTAGTAAGCTTATAATTATAGAAGCTATCATCGTAGTAGACTGATGCACCAAGCATATTCGTATCCGCATCAAGCTCTGTTCTTAACTCAATGATCACATCAGGATTAACATATGTGGCTACTGACTGGCGTTGCCTGTCTGAAGGATTGGTATTCGACTCTCTCGTAAGAACGATTCTTAGAGAATCATCAATATTTAGCTCCTCCACATACTGGGCAACGGCAAGTACCACGTCCGATTCATTCACACCATCAGCAGAATCGCCACGTTCCAGGCCTCCCAATACAGGATTAATTAGAACAGTATACTCGTACTCTGCCCCATCAGCATTAAATCTGCCCACAAGCGATTCATATTCCTTATTGGCTGCATCGGCATACCTGTCCACCGCATCACCATATGAGTTCTCTGTCGCAAGAAAATATGCATAAGCCATTATTCCACCAAGTGCAAGCAGTACAATAAAGGCACGAAAAAATGATCTCCCCTTCATTATCGCTCGTCCCTCTTAGGTGGCTTAGGTCCCATGAATGAGTAGAACCTTGTAAGCATCATACCATTGTATATCTTACGGTTCTTATCAGCCTTGCGTCCAATGTGCTTCTCTGCGTCCTCATAGGCAGTAATCATGTATAAGGACCAACTGTCAAGATCCTTATATCTCTCACCTATGACATCGTAGAGTCCCGCAATCTGTTCCTTCTCAAGTATTCTCTCTCCGTAAGGCGGATTGGTAATTATGAATCCATACTTCTTAGGATGGCTTAGTTCCTCCACTCCTCTCTTCTGGAAGTGGATCATCTTGTCAACTCCGGCAAGTCTGGCATTAGCTCTGGCAATGTTGACCATCTCAGGATCAATATCATAGCCCTGTATGTCAGTCTCCACATTCATATCCACCAGATCCCTCGCCTCGTCATAGGCGTCCTTCCATATCTTGGCTGGTATAATGTGCTCCCAGTCACAGGCTGTGAATTCCCTGTTCATTCCAGGCGCCATATTGGCTGCCATCATAGCTGCTTCAATTGGGAAGGTTCCACTACCGCAGAATGGATCAACTAAGATTCTGTCTGCCCTCCAAGGAGTAAGCATAATAAGAGCTGCTGCCAGATTCTCAGCAATTGGAGCCTTAGCAGTCAGCTTACGATAGCCTCTCTTATGAAGTGAATCACCAGTGGTATCAAGTCCTACCACTACTTCATCTTTATATATGAAGATTCTAATAGGGAATATATCCCCTGTCTCCTCGAATCTCTCTACTGGGTATGTCTCCTTCATTCTGTCTACCATAGCCTTCTTGCTGATAGACTGAATATCCGATGGACTGAAGACCTTGCTCTTAATGCTGCTGGCCTTAGTAACCCAGAACTTACCATCAGAAGGGATATAGTTCTCCCATGGTATAGCCCTGATTCCCTGATATAATCCTTCGAAATCATAGGCCATGAAGCTTCCCATCTTAATGAGAATTCTCTCCGCTGTCCTGGACCATATATTAACTCTGGCAATAGCTTCCTCATCGCCAATGAAGGTGACTCTTCCATCATCGACTCTGCTAATATCGTATCCCAGATCGTCTATTTCTCTCTTAAGTACTGCCTCAAGTCCGAAGTGACATGGTGCAATAAGTTCCATTCTATTTGCCATTAGAAATTATCCCTAAAAAATCTATATATTAATACTGCGAGAATGCCTACGCAGATTACTGGAAGCAGCTTAATAGCAATAGCTCCAACTACGACAACGATAGCAACAGTTGCAGCAATGACTCCCACCTTGGCAAGCCATGCAGGAATAGCGAACTGCTTACCGCTTCTCGTATTAATATGCACTTTATTATCATCTGTGCCCTGTACATCCTCATCAGTAATCTCAGAGGCAGAACCTATTCCACGGCTGGCGAGAATGGACTTGGCAATTAACCTTGGATCTCCAAGTTCTTCCATCACATCCTCTTCATCTCTGCCCTGCCTGATGGCCGATTCTATATAACTCTGATAGTATTCTACCGTCTCATTAACGAAGGCATAGTCGTTCACAGACGAGATGTTCCTTCTAAGTGTATCTACAAATTCAATCTTTGTCATAAGTTCCCTTTTTAATCTGATTATTCCCCAAGCTTAGAATGCCTGATGCTTAACAATGGCATACTCGTCATCAAGCTGGTAGTAGGGGCATGTGTTATTATTGCCTGTTAGGAAGAGTCTGTACTCGTCTTCGTCCAGGTCCACATCACACACATAATATTCATAATCCTCATCATATATGTAATTGCTGCAGGTATCGCAAATAGCCATTATTCCTTCTCCTTATTAATAATTGGCAGTACAAAGAAGAATATTAGCACTACCACAACCAGCATTATTATTCCAATGAACTGTGATGTTGATAAGATACCAATACTTCCTCTGTAATCATTTCTAAGGAATTCAACAGCAAATCGTCCGATGCTGTATAAGGCAAGCCACAGGCATGTAGTCTCACCACGCTTACGTGCCTTGCTTGCATACCATAGTAGAATAGCTGCTATAATGAAGTCTCCTACAGACATTATTATCTGGGTAGGTAAGAGCTTAACGCCATTAGGTGCGAAGTCAGAATGGGTAAAAACGATGCCAATTGGGCTGGTCGTCTCACGTCCATAACAGCAGCCTGCAAGTAAGCATCCAATTCTTCCGAAGCCCTGTGCCAGGGCAACTGAAGGAGCCATCAAGTCAATATAATCAAGGGCATTAACCTTCTTAAGCTTACAGTAACCAAATACCGTAAGAATACCACCTATTAATCCACCAAATACTACAAATCCAGCACCAGTTAAGAAGCCCTTAGGATCCTTAATAAAGTCACTCCACTTGGTAATAATAAAAAGCACTCTGGCTGCCATGAATCCAAGTACTACAGCAGCTATTGTCATTCCATATACAAGATCGCCATTCAGACCTCTCTTCTGGGCTCTCTTATCGCCAACAAGGAGTGCTACTGCAACGCCAATTCCTATCATCAGACCGTAACCATGAATAGTTATAGGGCCAATACTGAACAAATCATTATACATATGTAGGTTTCCTCCAATTTATAACGATTATTATTATACCTTGATGATTTTCCTTAGTCTATTAAAATACTATTAAAAAATGATAGCTAAGCATAAAAAGAGCCCAAAAGAATGTCTCTTTTGGGCTCCGATAATCAATTCATGGACCTGTTATTACAGAATCTCCTTAACTGACTTATAAACGCCTTCTCCATCAAGACCATACTTAGCAACAAGTGCTGCTGCTGGGCCTGACTCACCGAACATATCGTTCATACCAATCTTCTTAACCTTAACTGGATAGTTCTCAGCTAATACATCACATACTGCTGATCCAAGGCCACCGATTACTGAATGCTCTTCAACAGTTACAACCTTGCCTGTCTTCTTAGCTGACTCAAGGATGATATCCTGGTCGATAGGCTTAATTGTATGAATGTTGATTACATCTGCCTCAATGCCATCAGCTGCAAGCTTCTCAGCTGCCTGAAGAGCACTGTCAACACAGATACCTGTAGCAATGATTGTTACGTCCTTACCATCGCGGAGCTTAACTCCCTTACCGATCTCGAACTTATATGTAGCCTCATCATTGAATACTGGAACTGCAGCACGACCGAATCTTAAGTATACTGGTCCTTCGTACTCAAGAGCTGCTCTAACAGCTGCCTTAGCTTCAACATCATCTGAAGGAACGATTACTGTCATTCCAGGGATAGTACGCATAAGAGCGATATCCTCATTACACTGGTGTGTAGCACCATCTTCACCTACTGTAATACCAGCATGTGTAGCACCAATCTTAACATTGAGGTGTGGGTAACCGATTGAGTTACGAACCTGCTCAAAGTTTCTTCCTGCTGCGAACATAGCGAAAGAAGAAATGAATGGAATCTTACCACATGTAGCAAGACCAGCAGCAATACCTGTCATGTTACACTCAGCAATACCACAGTCGATAAATCTCTCTGGACAAGCCTTCTTAAATACGCCAGTCTTAGTAGCACCAGCAAGGTCAGCATCCAATACAACTAACTGTGGAAAATCATTAGCGCACTCAGCGAGCGCGTTACCATAGCTCTCTCTAGTAGCAATTTTCTTGATATCTGCCATTGTTTAAGCCTCCTTTAACTGCTCGTCGATCTTAGCAAGATCGTCCATAGCTATCTTATACTCATCGTCATTAGGAGCCTTACCATGCCATCCAGCATTATTCTCCATGTAAGATACGCCCTTACCCTTTACAGACTTCATAACGATTGCTGTAGGCATACCCTTAGTAGTCTTAGCATTCTCCATAGCAGCTCTGATCTCATCAAAGTTATGAGCATCAATTGTAACTACATTGAAGTTAAATGCCTTGAACTTATCTTCGATTGGATATACAGAACAAACATCCTCAACCTTACCATCAATCTGAAGACCATTGTTGTCAACGATTACTACAAGGTTATCAAGGTTGTGAGCTCCAGCGAACATAGAAGCTTCCCATACCTGGCCTTCCTGAATCTCGCCATCACCAAGGAGAGTATATACTCTGTAGTCCTTCTTATCCATCTTACCAGCCATTGCCATACCAACTGCTGCTGAGATTCCCTGCCCAAGTGAACCAGAACTCATATCAACACCTGGTGTCTCCTGCATACATGGGTGTCCCTGAAGGTATGATCCAAGATGTCTTAATGTCTTAAGATCTTCAACTGGGAAATATCCTCTGTTAGCTAATGCAGAGTAAAGTCCAGGAGCTGTATGTCCCTTTGATAATACGAAACGATCTCTGTCATCCTTCTTAGGATTAGCAGGGTCGATATTCATCTCTTCGAAATAAAGATACGTAAACATATCTGCTGCTGAGAGTGATCCGCCTGGATGTCCAGCCTTAGCACTGTAAACTGCAGTCACGATACCCTTACGAACTTCGTTGGCCTTCTTCTGAAGTTCTAAGTTTGTCATGTCATTCCTCCATAAAAATCATTACACTTATTTGTGGCCCAAACCACATTCCTATCATATCACAACCGCCCCTGATTGTGTAGATTCTAAATTCACAAAATACCCATTTTATGTGTATTGTTCACGCGCACGGTAATTAGTTGATTTCATTGATCATGTAGGTTCTATGGTCTACAGTAATGTGACTCACTGTAGTAGAAGCACTGAATACTGCCTCATCCACATATTCGTATTTTTCTGGTTCAATTCCAGCCTCGATATTCTCAATAATTCTCTTAACTCTTGGCCCATGAAGAGGATTACATTCACCAATGCAGGATATCTTGCCTATACGTCCATATTCCTTAGCCTGATCACTTACGCCGTCGAAGGACAGCACCATAGTCTGACCATATTTAATACTATTACCGACAGTGCCGCCAGCAGACTCAATTGCTTCAATTACTCCGAAAGCTTCATTATCATTCTCACAGTAGACTACATTAATGGGATCATAGGTGCGGAGCATCTTAGCCATTACTTCTCTGGCCTTGGCCTGGGTGTATTCTCCAGACTCTGAAGCCTTGATTGTCCATCCATACTTATCAGCTGTATCTACAAGTCCCTTAGTTCTTCCTAACTGGGCTGAAGATCCATAAGTACCCTGAATATCAACAATATATATATCTGAGGCTTCCATACCAATAGCATCACAGTATGACTTTAACCATTCCATGACCTTGCAGCCTTCCAGATAGAAGTCAGAACCTACCCAGCATGTAAAGAGATCCTGAGGTGCATCAACCTTTCTATCCACAATGATAACAGGAATATTAGCCTCTTTTGCTTCACCAAGAACCGTATCCCATCCGCTCTCTGTTACAGGTGCCAGCACAATATAGTCAACTTCCTGCTGTATAAAGGTACGAATTGCAGTAATCTGGTTAGACTGCTTCTGCTGGGCATCATCTATAATCAGTTCATATCTGCTATCGCCAGCAAAGGTCTCAGTCATAGATAATGTATGAGCCTTTCTCCAGTCAGATTCTGCTCCTACCTGGGAAAAACCGATAACAATTTTGCCCTTGGATGTATCAACCTCACTGTCTGCTGCAGATGAAGCATCTGGCGTCATACCACAAGCGGTTAACAATATTAACAGCCCTGTCAAAATCATAATTAACAGAGCATTTTTTCTAGCTTTTGTATATATATTCATAGGCTTATTATAAACAATAAGGGCGCGTACTGTAAATGGTACGCGCCTTATATCTTTGGGAGGTTCTATAAATGAATTAATATATTTATTTATATTATTTCTTAATTGAGCTCTTCTTACGAGCCATAACGATCGACTGTACAACAAGGAAGAGACATAGCATTGAAGCTATTGTGATTCCTGTCCACCAAGCCTGATCAAGTCCTGCTGATGCAACAATGTTCTGAATTGTTGAGAGTGATAATACACCGAAGAATGTTCCAATGATATTACCAACACCACCAGTAAGCATTGTACCACCAATGATTGATGATGCAATCGCGTTCATTTCAGCTCCCTGCGCATGTGTAGCAGCACCAGAGCCTACATGTAAGAAGTATACGTATCCACCGATACCACCTAACATTGAACAGATGATATGTGAGTAGAACTTTGTCATCTTAACATTAATACCAAGCATAAGAGCTGACTGCTTGTTACCACCTACTGCGTAGAATGAACGTCCAAGCTTAGTCCACTTAAGCATGATAAACATAAGGATTACTATAATAAGTGCAACAACTACACCAATCTCAACATAAGCTGGAACGTATACGCCCTTCTTGTTGATTGAACCCATTCCTGGGATAAGAATTCTTGTCTCCTTAAGAGCCTTGAATGCTGCGTTCTCAACGTTGAAAGGATTAGTGTTAACAATTGTTGTCATACCTCTGGCAAAGAACATACCCGCCAGGGTTACAATGAATGGCTGGATATCAAGGAATGCTACAAGTGAACCCTGAACAAGTCCGAATCCAAGTCCGATTGCTAAAGCGATAAGCATTGATACTACAACGTTACCACCCTTGTAATCAAGGTATACTGCACAGCACATTGATACGAGTGCTGTCATACCACCAACCGAAATATCAATTCCGCCTGTGATCATTACAAGTGAAAGACCACATGAGAGAATAATAAGTGCTGCGTTAGTATTAAGGATATTGAAGAATGTCTGTGGCTTAAGGAATCCCTTGCCCTGGAATACAATAGCTCCAATATACATTAAGAAGAATACTACGATAGTGATTGTTAACAGAAGGTTGCTGTCTGTCATGTTCTTAATCTTTTTTAACATTATGCTACCTCCTTCTTGCCAGCCTTAAGCTTCTTTGACATCTGGCTCATCTTCTCTCTTACTGTAGGAGCAGAGAATACAACGAGTAAGATAACGACTACAGCCTTGTAAGCTGGAAGTGCATCAGACTGAACTTCGAACTTGTAAAGTGTAGTTGTAAGGAGCTGAATAACGAAAGCACCGATAATTGATGCTGCCATGTTAAACTTACCACCGCTAAGGGCGTTACCACCAAGAGCTACTGCAAGGATTGCATCCATTTCAATATCCTTAGCAATAACTGAGTAGTTGATAGAAGAAAGTCTACTTGTCTTAATTAAAGCTGCTACTGCAACGCATACACCAAGAATTACGTATGTTAACCACTTAATGAATACTGGGTTAAGACCGTTAAGTCTTGAAGAGCTCTCATTAATACCAACTGACTGAGCGTAAAGGCCTAAGTTAGTGAACTTAAGAACTAATGCTATTATTATCATGCATGCTACAGCAATGAAGCATGGTGTAGGAATAGGACAGCCTGGGATGAAACCACCAAATACTGCGAATGTCTCATCGCTTACGATTGGAAGCTCATTGTTGTTAATCCAAGCTGCGATTGAACGACCAGCTGTATAGAGGATAAGAGTAGCAACCATAGGCTGAATCTTAAATACCGCTACCAGCACACCGTTAAAGGCACCGAAGAGCATTGCTACTATTACAGCTACTAAGAAGGCAACAATAATTGGAGCCTGAAGTGTCTCTGGACGAGAATCCTTACCACAGAGAACTCTAAGGATTGTAGAACCTGCAATAGCGATAGCAGCACCAACTGAGATATCCTGTCCACCTGAAGCTGCTGTTACAAGTGTCATACCAATTGCAAGAATAGCAAGCTCAGATCCCATGTTGATTACTGTAATAAGGTATCCAGATAATACTGGGTTACCTGCACTGTTCATACCAAGTGAGATCTTGAAGAATCCAGGATCAGCCACAAAGTTGAATATGAGAAGCAGTAATAATGCTGCTAATGGAATAGTAATCTGATTTCTTAATATACTACCGAAGATGTCGGAAGCACTTCTTTTTGTTTTTGTACTCATTATGCTTCACCTCCAGCAATTGTGCTCATAATCTTAGTCTGGTTGAGGTCATCACCCTTAAGCTCGCCTACAACCTTACGGTCTCTCATAACAATCATTCTAGAACATGTTCTAAGCATCTCATCTGTCTCTGAAGAAATGAATGTAATACTCATACCCTCGCTGGCAAGCTTAAGAACAAGCTTCTGAATATCTACCTTAGTACCTACATCAATACCTCTTGTTGGCTCATCAAGGATGAGGTAATCAGGATGTGTAAGCAACCATCTTGCAAGAATAACCTTCTGCTGGTTACCACCTGAAAGAGACTTGATTGGTGTATCAGCACTTGCAGTCTTAATTGAGAGTGCCTTGATGTACTCATCAGCAAATGCGTACTGCTCAGCCTTAGTAAATGGCTTGAAGAATCCCTTCATAACCTGAAGAGCAAGGATAATATTCTCTCTTACTGAAAGATCACCAATAATACCGTCAACCTTACGATCCTCTGGAAGGTAACCAATGCCATTCTTCATAGCATCAATTGGCTTCTGAATCTTAATAGCCTTACCATCCTTCTTAACAGTTCCTGTAAGAACTTTGTCTGCACCGAATATTGCTCTTACGCACTCGCTTCGACCAGAACCAAGAAGACCAGTGAAGCCGTTAACCTCACCCTTACGGATGTTGAAGTCGAAAGGCTTAATTCCTGCTACAGATGAGAGGTTCTCGAACTCAAATACTGGAGTAGAACCATCTTCAAGAACTGATGCAGAATCATCTGACTTAATATCTGAAAGATCATCAAGTTCCTTACCAAGCATCTTAGATACCAGCTGAACTCTTGGAAGATCTTTGATTTCATATTCACCAACAAGCTTACCATCTCTAAGAACAGTAATCTTGTCACATACTTCATATACCTGATCAAGGAAGTGAGTTACGAAAATAATACCAACTCCTCTTGCCTTGAGGTCTCTCATAAGTTTGAAGAGCTTCTGAACTTCCTGGTCATCAAGTGATGATGTAGGCTCATCTAAGATAAGAACCTTACAGTCCATATCTACGGCTCTCGCAATAGCAACCATCTGCTGAACAGCGATTGAACAGCTTCCAAGCTGCTGTGTTGGCTTAGCTGGAATGTCAAGAGACTCAAGCATCTTAGCTGCTCCCGCATTCATCTTAGCCCAATTCTGTATAACTTCATCGGATCTACCGATGTACATATTCTCTGCTACAGAGAGGTTAGGACACAGTGTAATCTCCTGGTAAACTGTTGCGATACCAGCATGCTGTGCGTCCTGTGGAGATTTAATACTTACAGCGCCGTCATGGCCATCAAGATAAATCTCACCTTCATCTTTTGTGTATACACCCGTTAATACCTTAATAAGGGTTGATTTGCCGGCGCCATTCTCTCCCATAAGTGCGTGAATCTCACCCTTGCAAAGGCTGAAATCTACACCCTGTAAAGCTTTGACTCCAGGGAAACTCTTATGGATATTATGCAGCTCTAAAACAGCATTATCTTTCATTTATAGATTCTCCTCGTCAAAAAAATCCTGATTTTTTCTCAAAAAATGCGGCGTAAGTATTCACCGAAGTTTTCACTTACGCCGCGTTATTTTACTAATTAGATATTAGTTACAGATTAGATACCGTAGTTAGCTACGTCATCAGCTGTAATTGTTGTTGCATCGAAGCCCTTCTCGTCCATTACGATTGTCTTCTCAGCGATTGATCCGCCACTCTCAAGAGTCTTGATAACATCGTCGATGTAAGAAGACTGGAATGGGTTACACTGCTGATCATAGTTCCAGTTCTGATCAAGGAGTTCCTGAAGAGCCCACTGATTGCAGTCGAAACCGATGATGATAACGTCCTTGCCAACACCGTGTGTAATACCAGCTGCGTCAAGAGCTGCTACAGCACCCTTAGCCATATCGTCGTTCTCAGCGTATACTACGTTGAAAGACTTACCAGCGTCGATCTGAGCCTGAACGATCTGCTGTGCATTCTCAGCGTTCCACTCAGCTGTCTGCTGAACTACGATGTTCCAATTGTCATTAGCTGCTACCTTGTCATCAAGAGCGCCTGAACGACCCTTCTGAGCTGCTGAACCCATAACACCCTGGATATGGATTACGTTGTACTCATCAAGACCCTGTGACTCAAGCCACTTAACTGTGTTCTCACCTTCGAAAGCCATATCAGAAACGATTGAAGCTGCGTAAAGTGAAGGATCAGCGTCGATAGTTCTATCGAAGAGGATTACTTCGATACCAGCGTCTGCTGCGTCCTGGAGAACTGAATCCCAACCAGATGTATCAGCTGCTGAAAGAAGGAGGTAATCAACACCATCCTGGATGAACTTCTGAGCTGCTGCGATCTGCTCGTCGTTCTTTAAAGAGTAAGCGAAAGATGCTTCGTAACCATTAGCCTCACAGAATGTAGCCTTAAGATCTCTGTCGTTAGCTGTTCTGTAACCAGACTCGTTAGGATCATTATTGATGATACCAACCTTGATAAGTGCGCTAGCGTCTGCTGCTGGAGCTGCTTCCTCAGCTGCTGCTGGAGCTGCTTCCTCAGCTGCTGCTGGAGCTGCTTCTTCTGTTGCTGCTGGTGCTGCTGCTGCAGGAGCTTCCTGAGCTGCGCCACAAGCTGTTAATCCAAGAACCATTGCTGATGCAAGGATCATTGCAAGAATTTTCTTCTTCATAAAATTTTCTCTCCTTTAATTCTTTTCTCAAAGGCCTATTCCTTTGATAGTCTTATGATATACAAAAAAAGAGCTATCTTAAATGCAGATAGCTCTTATAAAAGTGTAAATTTTTATTATCAAATCCAAAATAAGTTAATTTTTCTACGATAAAAGTTCAATTTTTTCAAGAGGAAGCATAATGCTTACCTTGGAACCCTCTCCGTATATACTATCTACGTGAATTCCATATCTATTTCCGAACTTAAGACGTATTCTCTCGTTGACATTATGGAGTCCAAATACCTCTCCCTCAACGTCGCTGGCATTGTTTATCTTATCTGATATCTGCTGGAGACGTTCTTCCGTAATACCTATACCATTATCTTCTACATATAATAATAGGTAGTTCTGAACACGTTCACCAGTAACAGTTATCTTGCCCTTACCTCTCTTATTCTTAATACCATGATACAGAGCATTCTCCACAAGTGGCTGAAGGGTTATCTTCGGAATGGTATATTCCACAATATCCTCAGGAACACTAACTTCATAGTCCAAGATATCCTGGTATCTCACCTGCTGAATCTGAAGATATGAACTTACATGCTTGAGTTCGTCCTTAATTGTGACAATATCACGTCCCTGATTAAGGGTAGTCCTGAAGAAGTCTGACAGACTTCCTACCATACTAACTACCTTAGCCTGGTCTCCTGCTTCTGCAAGCCATACAATGGTATCAAGAGTGTTATATAGGAAGTGAGGGTTAATCTGTGCCTGGAGCAATTCAAGCTCCGCCTTACGAAGTCGTATCTGCTCTGTCTTAACCTGATCAAAGAGGAGGTTAATCTGGTCAATCATCTTATCTAGAGAAGCGCTAAGTACACCAATCTCAGCCCCAGCCTCTACATTGGCTCTTACTGACAGATCTCCCCTGGCAACCTCTCTGGTAACCTCACTAAGTCTCCTAATCGGCTTAGTTATTCCCGCAGACAGTCTGTAGGACATTACAATAACCAGCATTACTACTAATGAACAAATTGCAACAAGCACAGGGAACATCTGGCCATAGAATCTCTGCATCTGTGCACGGGCAATCTGAACGTCCTGAAGTTCGAAATATATGAACTCAATAATAGTATCCCTTATAAGGGCTGTTACTATCTGAACATCATTCTCCCAGATCTCAATATTCTCTTCATATTTATAGCCTGCGTTCAGATTCTCTTCGATTCTGTCAGTATATGTGCCCAGATTCTTGAGATATTTCTGAATATCCTCCAGTCTGTCAGCGTTTTCCGAATCTGCTTCCACATACTCCTTAAGAGAATCTACTACGCTTGTAGCTTCACTAAGCATATCCCTGAGATTACTCTCATCAAAAGTCTTGCTCTCAACTATGACCAGATAGGTCTCATAGTCGAAGTCTTTTTTGAAATCCAAGCTGAACTCACTGGCCTTACCAGCTGCATTAATCATCTCATCATAACGTCGTTTCTCTCCCCACAGGATAGAGATACTTACAATAAGAAGAATCAGCATTGGAACAATGACACACATATATGAGGCTCTGATCTTAGTGGCAAGCGGCATATTAGCAAGCCATTTCTTAATTCTACCTGGCATTATTCAACCTCGTCTGCGTCAGCCTCATCTACTACTACGCCCTTACCCTTGCGGTACTGTGTAGGTGTCATTCCCTGATATTTCTTGAAACAGTATGAGAAGTAATGTGGATCCTTATATCCTACCATGATGCTGATATCAACACTTCTCTTATTAGTACATCTAAGGAGCTCCTTAGCCTTATTCATTCGGTAATCTGTAAGATACTTAATGAAGCTAACTCCCGTCTGCTGACTGAACATCATACTTAAGTGATTAGGCGAGAAATTAACATAGGAAGCTAAGAAGTTAAGCGACAGTTCTTCATCTGCATAATGCTCATCAATATACTTAATTACAGTATCAACCACATTATTATACTTCTTGTTAGCAGATGCATCTCTAAGCTCAATAGCTTTCTTGATTGTTTTTTCAATATATGCCTTGGCACCTTCTGCCTCCTGAAGCTCAGGAGAAGCAATATCAACCGCCTCAATCTGGCTGCGGTCAATATCCATGGAATCTAAGAAAGCCGCAACAGCAAAGTATATGTCCATCAATATATACTGACGGAATATCGACGACTTAATGGCATTCTCATCCATTCCATGATAGAACTCCTCAAGGAAGTACTGAATTTCATCAGCCTCGCCCTGTTTGAGGAACTCGTTAACTCTGGACCTGTCAACCTTATTTGGATCAACATTACTTATATTGAAGTACTCACTCTCTGTACGAATATTATTTACCGAATCATCGTTCTCTACGAATTTATTCTCGTCTACGAAGTATCTATGGGCAAAAGCGCGGCTGGCTGCCTCGAAGGAAGCACCAAGTTCACGAAGCCTGTTAACTGGTTTTCCAATTCCGCCGAAATACCTGGCAGATTCATACTCCTCTGTCAGAGAGACAATCCTAGCTATTCCCTCGCTCTGAATCTTCTGGAGTTCTTCAAGAGAATCAGCCTTGTAGATAATTGCCTTGCCTTCTGTACCTCTGTCGAATACTACTTCATGCTGACTATCAATCCCTGCAGAGAGCTTCTCATATATTCTTACAACGCTTCCAGAATATTCCTCCGGATTATGACGTCTGGAAGTAAGATTGAAGAGCACGACATTATACCAGATAGCAGAGATATCCATACCCATGCCATCCGCCATATCTATTAATTCTGTTACGCTCTTGGTTCCCGCAACAAGATGCTGGAAGAGCTTCTTCTGGTCTTCATGAGCATTCTCTTCCATATCTCTAAGGTACTGCTCCTGAAGTTCCTTCTGCTTCTTGCTCTCCTCAATCTTGGCTGCAAGAGAATCAATCTGCGACAGGAGTGCATCACCACTTATTGGCTTGGTAAGATAATGGGCTACACCAAGGCTGATAGCTTCCTTGGCATATTCGAACTCTGCATAACCTGACAGAATTACAATCTCCATCCATGGAAATTCCTTCTTGATCAGCTTGCTGAGCTCAAGACCATCCATAAATGGCATCTTAATATCTGTAATAACAATGTCTGGCTGAAGCTTCTGTATCATTGGATAGGCAAGCTCGCCATCACTGGCCTCACCACAGAAATCATACCCGTGACCAATCCAGTCAACATTCTTTTTAATTCCTTCTCTTACTACGAATTCATCTTCTACAAGAAAAATCTTAAGCATTTTGTTTCTTCCTTATAAAAATATATCTAGAAAAGTATTATAACATAAAAAAATCGGTTCCCGTAGGAACCGATTACCATTCATTAATACACAACCATATTTCTGCCGCGTTCCTTACCAAGATACAACTTGTTATCAGCATCCTTGATATTCTGATCTAATGTGATATTAGCTGAATATTCGGTAAGACCATATGTAAGTGTAACCTTGATCTCATCAGAGCCGTCAACCACAACCTTCTTACTAATTGCACTCTGGATAGCATATACTACTGTACTTGCATCATCACCATTGGTCTTAGGGAACACAAGCAGGAATTCCTCACCACCCCATCTGGCAGCGAATCCGTATCCTGAAATAATATCTGCCATTGTCTTGGAAACCATCTTAAGGACTTCATCTCCAACATCATGGCCATACTTATCATTAACCTTCTTGAAGAAGTCTATATCACATATACAGATACTGAAAGAATCAAGCTTGGAAGTATCAACAAGCTCATTAAGAAGCTCAACTGCCTTACCTCTGTTGTACAGTCCTGTTAACGGATCAACACTTGCCTTCTCTTCAAGTCTACGGTTGTATTCAATAAGCTTACTCTCCATAGTCTGGCTGTCACGGCTGAACAGATATGCTAAAACCGACATACAGATAACCAGTGTAGCCATATGAGTCGATCTGATAAATAATCTCTGCGTTGAATCAAGCTGTGAAAGCGGAACATTATCACTAAAAATAATGTAGTAAGTCATATAAACAGCAAAATCCATTATGCTAAATACAATCTTACGCTTAAAGCTTGCAAAGCTGGAGAAATAGAATACCAGAATAAGAAGCAGTAAGAAGGTCTGCGAACCACAGAACCATCCATATACCCATAGGCTCAAGGTCATCCAGGCAACCGAACAGACTATAAATGACCAAACCGAAACAAGCTTAGATCCATAATACGAAATATATAAATTAATGCCAAATAGCGCAATAAACAAAAGATTGACTGCGGTACCGTATCTAATCTTGCCAATCATAGCAACAAAAAAACATACGATAAAGAAAATCATAAGAATGAGGCAGAGCACACGAATTAGCACTGTCATCTTCTTAGATTCATTATCACTTGCAGTATCCTTATTTATGAAATTTGTAAGATTAGCCAGTAGTTGTTTCATGTCAAAATCTCATATAGGTACAAAGCCCGTTTGCAGCAAAGATAATACTGGTACTATTATACCATCAAATTATGTAAATTGAAAACAAAAAACAACACAAAAAAAGCAGGACATTTGTCCTGCTAGAAAACGTGCATGAGAGGATTCGAACCCCCGACACCTTGGTCCGTAGCCAAGTGCTCTATCCAGCTGAGCTACATGCACACATCGTTGTCTTAATGACAACGAACTTATATTACACACTTATCTAAAGTATGTCAAGCATATTTTAGTTTTCTCTTACTATTCGAAGAGAACCTTAGTGCTGCTGCATCCAATTCTTGAGCAGCCCGCCTCAATATATGCAGCCATCTCCTCCTTGGTACGGATGCCGCCTGCTGCCTTAATCTTAACATCTGGTCCAATGTTAGCCTTAAAAAGCTTAACATCCTCAAGAGTTGCGCCTGCAGTGCCGAAGCCTGTAGAAGTCTTAATGTAGTCAGCTCCTGCGTTAGTAACTGCCTTACACATTGCAATCTTCTCCTCTTCTGTAAGATAGCAGGTCTCAACAATAACCTTAAGAATCTTGTCATCACAGAGGTGCTTCATCTCTCTTATCTCATCTTCAACAGCTTCAATCGCACCATTTTTGACATCTGTAATATTAATTACCATATCGATCTCATCTGCGCCGTCCTCAAGAGCCACACTGCACTCTTCAAGCTTAGCCTCACGGCTCATATATCCTAAAGGGAATCCTATTACAGTTGCCACTGGGAGCTCATCCCCATACTTAGCCTTAACACGGCTAATATAATTAGGTGGTATACATACACTCGCAGTCTTATACTCGATAGCCTCCTTACAGAGGTCATCTATCTGCTCCCATGTGCAGAATGCCTTAAGTAAAGTGTGATCAATATAATGTGCTATTTCCTGATTTGTCATAAATTCTCCTTATCCACGGTCCAAATTATCAAAACTATATGGAATCATATCTCTTAAAGTATACACTCTTTCGTTGTCGCCATCACTAAGAATAATCTTAAATTCATCAAGGTCACAGAACTCTGTCATAACCTGCCTGCATATTCCACATGGCGGACAGTAGTCCAGGGGTTCTCCCTGCTTGGCTCCCACAATGGCTATAGCCTTGAACTCTCCCGCTCCCTCGCTTACTGCCTTGAATATCGCTGTTCTCTCTGCGCAGTTAGTAGCGCCATAAGAAGCATTCTCAATGTTACAACCTGTGTATACTGTTCCATCCTTGCATAGAAGTGCCGCACCAACCAGGAACTCCGAATATGGTGCATACGCCTTCTCCCTGGCTTCTATTGCTTGGTCAACCAATGCCTTAATATCCATCTTAACCCCCATAAGCCTAACGCTTAATCAAATCCCAGAAGCTCTCTCCGGCTACAGTCTGCCTAACCCCCATTATATCAAGAACTGTCGCTGCTATATCTGCATACGAGCTACGCGTTCCAAGATTTACTCCTGCCTTAACATCCTTGCCATATACAAGCAGAGGAACCTGTTCCCTGGTGTGATCTGTTCCGGCAAATCCCGGATCGCATCCATGGTCTGCTGTAATCATGAGGATATCCTCATCCCGCATTCTCTGCATAAAGGTAGTGAGCAGTCCATCGAATACAGT
>DCIU01000150.1:245-55938 GCA_002317245.1 Lachnospiraceae bacterium UBA1718 | reverse complement strand
TGAAGTCCTCCTGCTGGAACCTAAGTGTCTGTCTCATTCCATCCACATTGTCCTCAATGCGAATTGTATTCTGAATGCCCGAACCTGCGAAGATATCATATATCTTGCCAACACCATAGGTGGCATATCCTGCATCTATCAGTGCATCCATCATGGTAGGCTTAGGTGGCACAAGGGAAAAATCATGGCGTCTTGGTGTACGGCTGAATGAACCTGCACTTCCCGTAAACGGTCTGGCTATAACTCTTCCAACTCCATGTTCGCCCTGAAGAATCTCTCTGGCAATCTCACAGTATCTGTAGAGTTCCTCTACTGGAACAATATCCTCGTGGGCAGCAATCTGGAATACACTGTCTGCCGAAGTATATACGATGAGCGAACCAGTCTTCATATGTTCCTCACCATAATCCCTTATTACATCAGTACCGGAATATGGCTTATTGCACAGAACCCCTCTTCCAGTAGCCTCAGAGAACTTATCAAGCACCTCACTTGGGAATCCCTCAGGATATGTAGGAAGCGGTCTCTCAGATACAATGCCCGCAATCTCCCAGTGGCCAATGGTAGTATCCTTCCCCATAGACTTCTCTGTGAGCCTTCCATAGGCACCTACCTGCTCCTTAACCCCTTCGAGATAATCAACGCCATCAATATTGAAAAGTCCCATATTCTTCATATTAGGAGTGTTATATTCGCTGCTACCCGTAATGGACTTAAGGGTATTGGCCCCCGCATCTCCAAAGGCAGCGGCGTCAGGCGCATTACCAACTCCATAGCTGTCAAGAACAATTACAAATACTCTTCTGTCTTCCATCTGCATCACGACCTTTCGACAATACAAATATGTTTATCAAGCTTGCATTATAATAATTATAACATATATAATCTCTATGGATATAAACTAATTCCAGGTACTAATTATGCTTAAATATACATATGATAAAAACAACTGGCCCGACTTTGTAACGGGCAACAATATAGACTGGTGCCTTACGAATGGCCTCGGAAGCTATTCCTCAGGCACACTTATCGGTGGCTTATCACGCTCCCATCAGGGACTTCTCGTGGCAAGCCTTCATTCACCTGCCCAGAGATTCGTAATCATGGAGCAGATGTGTGAATGGGTTAAGGCCGGCGGCAATACCTACGATCTTGAGACATCTGTTAAGATGGTGGATGGCAAGCTTCAGTATAGAAATGGCCAGGACTATCTGACAAGTGTGTCATACGATGGAACCATGACCTTCCACTATGAGTGTGGAAGTACTATGGCTTCACCCGCATCCCCAACTGATTCAGGAGGAGCTATTGCGACTATTATCGAGAATAGTTCTGATGCCGATGCAGATAGCGAGTCCACATTGGAGCTTGTTCCTGAGTTCGAACTTACCAAGTATGTTGCCCTCAAGCGTGGCGAGAATACTCTGGCCATAGGCTATGACTTCGTCAATAATACCGATACTGAGGCCAAGGTAGTACTCACTCCATGGTTCAATTTCAGAAAAGAGAATACAATTACATATCCCGGCGTACCTAAGTACGACAAGCTTCGTACTGGTGATACCCTCTCTCTTGTTCCAAGGTCCAATCCCTATGTCAGGGTCGACCTGTCAATCAGCGGTGGAACATATTATGACTGTCCTACTCCTGTAGATGCCGGAAGTCAGCTCATTCATGAAGTAGAGAGTGGTCTTGACGGCTTATGTGCCCACTTCTCACCATACGATATATCCGTATCAGTTCCTGCCCACAGCAAGAGCTCATATTCAGTACTCTGTAATGTGGTAATCTCTGATGTGATTCAGGGTATGGCACTTCTGCAGCAGGCAAGTGACTGCTTCATTAACAACAGATCTGCTCACAGAATTGTTAATGAATGCAGGAAGTATTACGCTGAACTGATTAACAATTCAGGATATGACGACGCATTCATAAACAAGCTTATCCTGTCTGCTGATTCCTTCATAGCCGACAGAGCTTCTACCGGCACAAGCACAATCTTAAGCCGAATGCCAAGAAGCGTTGATAAGGCTCCAGATTCTCTTATAGCCTTCACAGGACTTACCCTCTGTACGAAGAGATATGATGATGCTGGGCAGATACTCTTCACCTTTGCCAAGCATATCGAGAAGGGACTTACGCCAAGCTCCTTCAACCACGCCAGTGATGAACCTACTTATGAGAGCGCAGATGCTTCGCTCTGGTTGATTCTTGATGTATACAAGTATCTTAAGTACTTAAGGAATGATCCTAAGGTATCTCAGGAATACATGCGTAGTGCAGCCAGCTATATATATAACAACATTTACCCTCTTCTCGCTGGGATAATTGATGCTTACGAGAATGGTACAGATCTTGCAATCAAGATGCTTCCAAATGGCCTCTTGTCCGTTGGTGATGTCAGCACTAATGCTACATGGATGAACTGTGTAATAGACGGTACACCAGTCACCCCAAGATATGGATGTCCCGTAGAAATAAATGCCCTCTGGTATAATGCTCTGTGTGTTATGGAGACTCTTGGCAAGGTATGCCATGTTGACGTGACTCATTACAAGCAGTTATCAGACAAGATTAAGAATGTATTCCGTAAGATATACTGGAATGCCGACCGCAACTGTCTCTATGACGTGGTTCTGTATGATGAAGCTACCGGAGAATTCACTCCAGCCGACAATTCAATCAGGCCCAACCAGATATATGCTGTATCACTTCCATTCTCTCTGCTGATTGCCAAGGAGGAACGTGCAATCGTTGATACAGTCGGAAGAAAGCTCTATGTCGGAGCAGCTGTGAAGTCTCTGTCATCTGACAGCCATGGGTATATTGGCAAATACCAGGGAACTCCTGATGAACGCAGGCGTGCGGCCCACAACGGAACGGCCTGGTCCTTCCTGCTTGGTGCTTATCTCTCAGCCTTCAGGAAAACCTACGGCAACTCCAAGGATGGCAAAGCCAGACTACGAACAATGTACTCGGTTATCGAGGAGCACATGGAACATGCTGGATGCATTGGCGGTATAAGCGCCGTATATGGCGGAGACACACCATTCATCTGTGATGGTGCCTTCACCTTCAACCATGCAAGTGCCGTGGGCGAGATACTTCGTTCCTACATAGAAGATGTAATTATGCCAAGTATAAAATAAAGAATGACCACCCAAGGGTGGTCATTTTCATTTCCGCTGTTCTATCTTATTCGTATGTCACTTCAAGTGGACTTACGCCCTCTTCTTCTAATGCTATAAGCCCTCTTACAGTCGTACCAACCATATCTGAGGTTGACTGTTCGGTATAGAAGGCCATATGTGGCGACAGAATAACATTAGGGAAGGTCTGAAGAATTGATCTTGTCCTATTTACAATCTGGCTTCTCTCCAGATTCTTGTAATACAGACCAACCTCTTCCTCGAAGGTATCAAGGGCTGCGAATCCTATCTTGCTGTATCCACATGGTCGAAGCCAACGCTTCTTGTTCCAATTGACTTAACACCGTAGGAAGCCCATGCGTCGTACATGTCCTTAGTCAGCACGTTGGAAATTATAGTAACAGCATCATAGCCCCTGGCAAGCTCTACATTGTCCATAGTTGGATATTCAGATATATAAGTGATATCTATGCCCTCTGCAATAAGTTTGTCAAAATATTTGACCTCATCTTCTCTTACACTGTAAGCAAAAATTTTCATGCGCACGCTCCATCATTAATAGGCTAAAAAGGTCTGACCATCCAGTCAGACCTCTTAATCGGTTATTATCTTCTAATAATTGATTCCGCAGCGCCTCTTACAATACCTTCTGCAAATCCGTTTGTTCCACCACCAACAACAGCTTCAATCTCTGCATCGCTAAGCTCTACACCAGCGTCTAATAATACCTTAGACTTTGCTTCCTTTGTCTCAGCTGCATCAAACTTATCCTTAAGATCACCAACTAACTTCATATGATTATCCTCCTTGCTTTATTTGCAATTATTTTTCACTTCACACTCTTATACGAAGCATATTTACCTCTGGGCTAATAATTATATAAAAAAATGACCCAGACGTATGTCTGAGTCATTTTCATTCCAAAACAGTGCGGAAGATGGGACTTGAACCCACACGGTATTGCTACCACAGGCACCTGAAGCCTGCGCGTCTGCCATTCCACCACTTCCGCTTTCGAACTAACGTCCACGAGTTATTCTATCTATTTTGACAGGCAATGTCAAGACTTCTTAGCCCTTAATAAATTCTCTCACTACCTCTTTCATTAGCTTACGGGTATCTACATCTATATCTGAGATGTTCTGAAGGGCAGAGCCAGCCATGTCCTTGATATTTCTCTTGCCATATTCGTCAATTGTATATATTTTATCCATGCCAATAAGATCAAACAGTGCACGTCCAAATTCATATACCTGGTCAATGGTTAGATACATAAGCAGCTCAAGCATCTTCTCATTCAATCTGGCTGAATGCTTATTGACCTTACTTAAGCGCTTGAATTCCGATCCTGCAACTACCCACATAAATGGGTCGTGCTGCTGAATACCAGAATATGCATTGGACTTAATTACCGTATAATAATGGTCCGTCTCAAGGAGTATTCCGACCACTGATGACTGAGGAATGAACTTACGCAGCTTAGGCTTAATTGCTTCGTAGTCAAGCTTCTCTAATAATTCAGGTCTGAAGTGTGGACCATCGAAGTCATAGATTGTGTGGATTCTCTCTCTAAGCTCTGGTGAGCAGTCCATAGCGCTATAGGCTGCAAGGTTGCCTCCCTTGGAGTGACCCGCAATCATGAATTCTCCCTCCAGCCTTAATGCAACCTGTCTAAGATACAGGGATGCAAGGTTCTGGCCCGCTACAGGCTGATTGAGAGCCATGTTGTAGTCTTCCTTCCATCCAAGAAGTGTCTCATCAGTACCTCTGAAGAGAATCACAGGAAGTGCGTCCTCTGGAAATACTGTAAAGGCCATGAACTGTGTCTCAAGATTACGGTTAAGATCCATACTTAGGTAATTGCACTTCATTGTATTAAATCTCTTGCTATCAAGCATTGCCGCCCACATAGCTCTGTTGCCTTCGACAAATCTCTCATAGACGAACACCTCTGCCTCAAGCATCTTCTCGCTCATCTCTGACAGGGTAATACCTTCCCCATTGTCGGTTAACTTGGGAATGACATGTTCCCACTTCAAATATGAAAATTGTGACAGCACAAGGGCATCCACTTCATTAAATGGATGCTCCTTAAACGTAACGTCTCTATATTCACGAATATAATCAACGATATTCTTCATATTATTTCTTCAATCCAGCAATACCAAAATTAACATTGTCCTTAGGCATCATCCAGCGACAGTTATCCTCTTCACCAGTATCGTAACCATCTCCAGCCTTCCAGACGCTTCTCTTACCAAGATTTGTCTTCTTATCACTTAAGAATACAAAGCTTCCCTTTTCACAGGTTCCATACCAGTCGATAGTTCTTCCACTCTGATCTATAGTCATTATATACATACTGCCCTGGTAATATCCATCCTTGAACTCACCTATTGCATTGGAAATAACGAACTCCTTATCGATCTTAGAAGTATCATACTCAATATGTTCCTGGCCTGATCCGCAAGGAAGGTCATCAGACCAGCTACCATTGTACTGGTGTTCCTTAACTCCCTTAACACCATTCACGATTCCTGTATCGTCAATAAAGAGTCTAATCCACATTCCGTTGCCTTCGCGCTTACCATTGCTCCAGTCGCCAAAATAATAGGTGTTATAGGCATATACAGCTAATCCACGTCCATCAGGCTGGCCGTTGCTATTAGTAGAGCCATAGTAGTAGAAGTCGTTGCTCTTACCCAATGAATTGGTAATAGTACGGACTCTGTCGAGTCTAATCAAGTCTCCAACTGCCTCCAGTTGATAATTGTCCCAATATGAATATATCTCAGGAAGCTGATAAGAGTCCTTGGTATATGTAAGCATATTGCCAGCGGTATATGTCTGTGCCAGCTCTCCCTTAACTGGAGTGGTCTTAGTAATCTCAGTTACATCATTTTTTACCTGATCTTCTGAGTTAACTGCTGTGGCATCAGTGTCTGCCGATGTATTCGCAGAAGGCTCAGTCTCGTCAGTTATTGCTTCTATAGCTTCTTCATTCGGGCTCTGAAGTTCTTCCTCAATCTGGATATCCTCTGGGGTCTCATTATCCGACTTCTTACCAAAGAGAAGTGTGCCAGCA
Organism: Lachnospiraceae bacterium UBA1718; assembly: GCA_002317245.1. Lineage (GTDB taxonomy): Bacteria > Bacillota > Clostridia > Lachnospirales > Lachnospiraceae > Colinaster. Next base: position 49,704 of record DCIU01000150.1, on the reverse strand, counting down.
ATAATGATAAGTACTATAAGTACTACTATTCCTACTGCTGCCTCTATTATAAAGAGTTTTTCCTTGTCGAGTTTAATGTTAAATCTCTTAGGTGTCTCTTCTTCCTGTTCAAATTCTATATTATCAAGTCTCATTCTCTTGCTCCTTTGGCCTTTTTCTATGCTTAAATATAAACCACTTTAATTGCTTAATCAATGAAATACCGCGTAGGATAATCTTAAGAATTTATTAATGCCATTAAAAAACCTCCCTACTGGCTAACCAGTAAGGAGGTATCGTGTCTATCTTCTTGGATGACTCTTGGCGTAAACATCTCTAAGATGATTGTGATTCATGTGCGCATATATCTGAGTAGTAGATATATCCGAATGGCCTAACATCTCCTGGACGCTCTTAAGATCCGCTCCATTCTCCACAAGATGGGCTGCAAAGGAATGGCGTAAGGTATGAGGAGTAATGTCAGCTTCGATTCCAGCTTTCTTAGTATAGTACTTAATCAGCTTCCAGAATCCCTGTCTGCTCATTGAGTCGCCAGAACAGTTAACAAATAAGCTGTCGCAGTCAGTATTACCGACAAGCGCTTCTCTTCCATCCTCAAGATATCTTACAATTGCATCTCTTGCTGTTGCATTAAAAGGTACTACCCTCTCCTTCTTAGCATCGCTGCATACAATGCAGTTCATCTGGAGATTAACATCTGACATCTTAAGCGAGATAAGCTCAGATACTCTGATGCCAGTAGCATAGAGAAGTTCAAGCATAGCCTTGTCTCTAACTTCCTTAGGACCTTCGCCAGAAGGCTGCTCTAAGAGCCTGTTAACCTCTGAAGTAGTCATTATCTCTGGAGCCTTCTTCTCGATCTTAGGAGCCTTAAGCTTGCCTGAAATATCTGCTATATCAGCATTCTCTGTCGAAAAGTAATGGAACAAAGCTTTAATGGAAGCTATATTACGCGAAATTGTTGCAGGCTTGAAATCATTATCGTTCATATACTGAACGTAATCCTTCAAGTCCTTCTCAGAAACTTCCTTAATACTGTTTACTCCTCGTTCCTCAAGAAAAGCAACAAACTTCTTGAGATCTCTCTTATAGGATAACTCAGTATTGGTTGAAGTCTTTTTAACATTATGTAAATAAGAAATGAACTGATCTATTTCTTTTATCATTCAATAATTACCCCTGTCTGACCATAGGAAATGGTCCCGCTAGGTTCTTATTATAACCACCAAAGTTCAATTACGCAACGATTAAAATTATGCAAAAATGCCCATTTTACAAGGTTTCTTGGCACTTTACACGATATGTAGAACGTCAGATAAAACTATCACACTAGATGTTGTGATATTGGCCAAATAAAAAATTCTCCAGAAAATTTAATTTCTGGAGAATTAACATAACAATTTAATCAAAATCTTATGGTAACTAAGCAGCAAGTAAGTGATTAACAGTTACAAGCTTAACACAGAGCACAAAAATCTCTGCTGCAAGCTGCATCTCTTCTGCTGTTGGAAAGGAAGGTGCAATTCTAATATTGCTATCCTTAGGATCCTTACCATATGGATATGTAGCACCTGCTCCTGTAAGAGTAACGCCAGCTTCCTTACACTTAGCAACGATCTCCTTAGCACAGCCTTCCATAGCCATAAAGGAAATGAAGTAGCCTCCCTTTGGCTTAGTCCACTCTGCTATGTCCAGTCCGCCAAGTTCATTATCGAAGCACTCAAGAACTGCTTCGAACTTAGGTCTTAACATATCTGCATGCTTAGACATATGCTTGTAGATACCCTGAATATCGCCAAAGTATGCCACATGACGAAGCTGATTAATCTTATCATAGCCAATCGTCTGAATTGTCATTGTCTTCTTAGCCCAATTTAAGTTGTTCTCAGAAGAAGCCATTGCAGCAATACCTGCTCCAGCGAAGCTAACCTTAGAGGTTGAACAGAACTCAAATACCATATCTGTATTACCATTCTTAGCGCACTCAGATATAATTTCAAGAAGTTCATCCTTATCATCCGGGTAAAGGTCATGAACTGCATATGCATTATCCCAGTAGATTCTAAAATCTTCTGCTGCTGGCTTCAGAGAAGCGAATGTCTTAACAACATCATCAGAATATGTAATACCTGTAGGATTAGCATACTTAGGAACACACCAGATACCCTTGACTGCAGGATCTGATTCAACCAGTTCCTTAACCATCTTCATATCTGGACCATTCTCATCCATTGGAACTGGAATGTTCTCAATTCCGAACTGCTCTGTAATAGCGAAGTGTCTGTCATATCCTGGAACTGGACATAAGAACTTAACTTTATCCAGCTTACACCATGGAGTTGAGCCACACACACCAAATGCATATGATCTTGCAACAGTATCATACATAATAGGAAGTGATGCATTACCAAATACGTATACGTTATCTGGATTAACTCCCATCATTCCAGCCATAAGCTTCTTGGCCTCAGGAATACCTGTAAGCTCACCATAATTACGAATATCTATACCAGATGGAGTGATTGGAGAATCAGTTGCCTTAATAGCATCCAGAATATCCATTCCCATATCAAGCTGTGTTGGACATGGCTTGCCTCTTGCCATGTTAAGGCTTAATCCCTTACCCTTGGCATCAATATATGCTTTTTCCAGTTCTGCCTGCAGAGCTAATAATTCTTCTCTGCTCATAGACTTGTATGATTTCATCTAATCTCTCCGTTTATTGTAATATTGCATGTTCCTGCATGTAATTGAGCCTTGTATAATTGTATACAATTTTGCCCGAAAATAATTCTACCTTACTTTATATAATAAAGCAAGGTAGAAAATTATTTTTACTATATTAATTTGTACCAGCTTAAGCACCCTGAATAAAGTTTACAAGCTTAAGAGCATCATCTGGCTCAGAAAGAACAAGCTCCATCTCTGGAATCCTTGCCTCTGTGAAGAAACTTGTAAGTGCAACGTACTTAGTAAGCTCTGACTTAAGGTTAAGTCTGTCGCCTTCCTTTGTAACGAGCTCTACAGATCCCTTACAACCATTAATAGTCTTCAAAAAACCTTCTACATTTGTTAAATTCATAATCTTCATAATTTTTCCTCCTTTGGGACTACTCCTCTGTCCCCTCTCTCTTTTTCTTTCTATTCTTTACACCTACATCATAACACTGTATTTTGGTAAAACAATACAAATTTAGCACATAGTTTTTGTGTAAAATCACCAAATTATGTCAAAAATGAACAAAAATCTACTTATTTAGGGGTAAAAAAGGTTCCGCATGTCTTACATGCGGAAAAAAAGTTCCACATGCTTACACATGTGGAACTTTAATACTACTTAGCGTAGTCTGTAACTCTTGACTCGCGAATAACGTTGACCTTGATCTGGCCTGGATATTCCATCTGCTCTTCAATCTGCTTAGAAATATCACGGGCAAGTAATACCATGTCTGCGTCGTTAATCTGCTCTGGAACTACCATTACACGAACCTCTCTACCGGCCTGAATGGCAAATGACTTATCTACACCCTTAAAACTGTTTGAAATCTCTTCTAACTGACGAAGACGACTTGTATATGTCTCAAGTGTCTCACGTCTTGCGCCTGGACGAGCAGCAGAAATAGCATCTGCAGCCTGAACAAGGCATGCTATGAGTGATGTAGGCTCTACATCACCGTGATGTGCCTCAACCGCATTAATAACAAGTGCTGATTCCTTATACTTTCTACAAAGCTCAACACCCAGCTGAATATGTGAACCTTCCATCTCGTGGTCCACAGACTTACCAATATCATGCAGAAGACCAGCTCTCTTAGCTACTCTTGCATCAAGTCCTAACTCAGATGCGAGTAATCCAGATAACTGTGCAACTTCAATGGAATGCTTAAGTGCATTCTGACCATAACTTGTTCTGAACTTCATCTTACCGAGAAGCTTAACGAGTTCTGGATGAATACCATGAACACCAACTTCGAGGACAGCTGCTTCACCCTCTTCCTTGATCATCTGTTCAACTTCCTTCTGAGCCTTCTCAACCATCTCTTCAATTCTAGCTGGATGAATACGGCCATCTACGATGAGCTTCTCAAGTGCGATTCTTGCAACTTCTCTTCTAATTGGATCAAATCCTGATAAAATGACTGCTTCTGGTGTATCGTCGATAATTAAATCAACACCTGTAAGTGTCTCGATAGTACGGATATTTCTACCCTCTCTACCGATGATACGTCCCTTCATCTCATCATTTGGAAGATTTACAACTGAAATAGTAGTCTCTGATACATGATCAGCTGCACATCTCTGGATGGCATTAACTACATATTCCTTAGCCTTCTTATCGGCTTCTTCCTTAGCACGGCTCTCAAGTTCTTTAATCATGACAGCCGTCTCATGCTTTACTTCTTCTTCAACAATTTTAAGTAGATAATCTTTCGCCTGGTCGGAGGTTAATCCTGAGATTCGCTCCAGTTCCTGTACACGTTCTTCATTGAGCTTGGCAATTACCTCTTTCTGCTTGTTAAGAGCATCCTCTTTAGCAGCAAGGTTTGCCTCCTTTTTCTCGATGGACTCGGTCTTACGATCGATGTTCTCTTCCTTCTGCTGGATACGACGCTCATTGCGCTGTATCTCTGCACGTCTCTCCTTGATCTCCTTGTCTAAGTCATTCTTAGCTTTGATTGACTCTTCCTTGATCTCAAGTAAACCTTCACGCTTCTTCTCTTCAGCAGTTTTTAAAGCTTCATCAATAATTCCCCTTGCCTGCTCTTCAGCACTACCAATCTTAGACTTGGCTACCTTCTTCTGGTAATTGCTTGTGCCTACTATAGCTACAGGAATTGTTACGACCAGAGTTGCCACCACTGCAATGATTATACCTGTCATGCAGGAGCACCTCCTTATTAAATTATCATTGTATTATATCTTAGGGGAGTGTAGAGAACCCCTAACTTATCAAATTACAACACATCTATTTTACACAGAGGGGAATGTTATGTCAAGCAACGAATTAGGTCCATGGAAAAGCCTTTGCCATATAGATAGGACATCATCTTCTGCTTCTCTTCATATGAAGCTTCTTCTTTATTATAATGTCTCTTATCGATCAGCTTAAGAATCAGTTCTTCCTCCCTGGCCAAGTCACCATTATCATCAAGTTCGTTCATTGCTTCCTCGATAATATCCCTAGGTACTCCCTTATTCATAAGATCATTAATAATTCTCTTGCGACTCTTGCTTGTACTCTTAAATGTCATATACATACGACAGTACTCATAGTCATCAATCATATGCAGACCCTTAAGGTATTCGATGGCAATATCAGCAATGCCGTCCGGATATCCTCCGTCCTTATACTTCTGTCTAAGCTGATATTCTGTATAAGGCCTGTTCTTAAGCAGATTAAGGCCCCTCAGCTTAGCTCTCTTAGGCAATATCTCATTCATAATGCGCTCGTAATCTTTATCATCAAGTTCCTCATCCACATTAATATGCAGCTTGCCTAACTCACCCTTATATAATACGAAGTTAGTACCATCCTCCAGGATTACTTTTCTTCTATTATTATTTACCTCAATAATTCCCGTTACTTTCATAGTCTCCTATTACGAAATTACGCCACCCGACTAGCAGGTGGCGCATTTCATATGCCGTGTGTTGGACGATCTATTAATTAGTTGCTGCTCCTTCTTCAATGCAGAACAGCTCTCTAACCTTGCTCTCAATCTCGTCACATACATCTGGATGCTCAACGAGATACTGCTTGGCATTCTCTCTACCCTGGCCAATCTTATTACCTTCATATGCATACCATGCACCGCTCTTAACAATTATATCGTTATCAGCGGCAAGGTCTAAGATGTCACCAATCTTTGAAATACCCTTACCAAACATAATATCAAATTCTGCCTCCTTAAATGGAGGAGCTACCTTATTCTTAACAATCTTAACTCTTGTTCTGTTACCAATAACCTCGCCTGACTGCTTAATTGATTCGATACGTCTTACATCAAGTCTAACTGATGAGTAGAACTTAAGTGCTGTACCACCAGTTGTTGTCTCTGGGTTACCGAACATAACACCAATCTTCTGTCTTAACTGGTTGATGAAGATAACAGTACAATTGGTCTTGCTAATAACAGCTGTAAGCTTCCTCATAGCCTGACTCATAAGTCTGGCCTGAGCACCCATAACTGCATCTCCCATGTCGCCATCAATCTCCTGCTTAGGAACAAGAGCTGCAACAGAGTCAACTACTACTATATCGATAGCACCCGAACGTACCATTGTCTCAGCAATCTCAAGAGCCTGCTCACCACAGTCTGGCTGCGAGATGTAGAGATTATCAATATCTACTCCAATATTCTTAGCATATGCTGGATCAAGAGCATGCTCAGCATCGATGAAACCAGCAATACCGCCTCGCTTCTGAACCTCAGCAATCATATGAAGTGTAACTGTAGTCTTACCAGATGACTCTGGTCCATATATCTCAACAATTCTTCCCTTAGGAATACCACCTATACCAAGTGCAAGATCAAGACTCAGTGATCCTGTTGGAATTGCTTCCACATTCATATTCGCACTTGAATCACCAAGCTTCATAACAGCACCCTTACCGTACTGTCTCTCTATCTGTGATATTGCCGCATCTAATGCCTTTAACTTTTCCTGCTTATCCATTAATATCTCTCCTTCGTGTATAGAACATTCGTTCTCTATTCATAGAATAAAACATGTGTTCGTTTTTGTCAACATTTTTTAGATTCTTTTTCTCTGCTGTTGACATTTATTATGTTATCAGACATAAAGTCCAATAAATGGGTCTCGCAATCATATTTTCCCTCCTTCCATATAAATTGTTCAAATTGAAATTCGGGAGGCTTGCATCGATCAGTATTGATCACTCCCATGGCTGAAATGCCAGAAATATCAATCACGCAATTCGCGCATAATTATCATACAATATAGCTTCTTAAGTTGCAATCATTTTTCCATAAAAAAGGCTCTGGTAACCCAGAGCCTGTATGGCTATTAAATCTCTCTTGTTGATTCTCTAACCACGAGTGCTGGACGCATAAGAGTCCTGCTAATTGGAATATGCTGAAGTAATGCATTAAGTGTAACGAATCCACTCTTACCCAGTTCCAGTCTGTCCTGATTAATGGAACTAATTCCCAAGGCCTCAGCCACAGGTACATTGTCAAATCCAATAATGCTGATGTCTTCTGGAACACTTACGCCCCTGCCCTTGCAGTAGTCCATAACCTTGCTTGCGATGACGTCATTACCACAGATGATTGCTGTAGGACGCTTGTCTATGAAACGTGATGCAACATCATCAACAACACCTTCATAGAAATCGATATTGTCAACAAGCTCCTCATCAACCTCAAGTCCGCGTGTTCTCATACTCTCTCTAAAAGATTCAAGTCTCTGAACTGATGCTAACGAGGTCTTAGTACCATTAAGAAGGGCTATCTTCTTATGGCCCAGTTCAACCAAATGCTCAACTGCAAGCTCAATGCCTTCATAATTGTCAGTACCTATGTATGACATATTATTGTTCCTTGAGATGTATGCATCAAAGAGAACTGCAGGAATCTTACTATTCTGGAAATCTGTCATCCACGGGTCATCCATCTTAAATCCAACTACAAAGGCTCCGCTGTATGCGTTCTTAAGCATATATACATCATAGGTCTGCTTAGTCTGAAGTTCCGTTGTCATCTTGACTACATCTACTGCCCACTTATTCTTGAAGGCAGCCTGTTTGAATCCAAGGACAATCTCATAACCAAAGTTACTCTCTTCCTCAAATCCAACTGACTGAATAAAAATGACCATCTTGCGATGTTCTTCCTTGCGTGAGCGCTTAGTCGAATATCCCACCTCAACAGCAGTATCTAATACTAACTGTCTTAGCTCTTCACTAATGTCATTAGCTCCATTAAGTCCCTTCGAAACTGCACTTACCGATATGTTTAACTTCTCCGCAATATCCTTAATTGTCGCCATACAACCTCCATAAGCGCGATAACTACATTGATTATAATATAACTTTAATACTAATAGCAATTAAAAGAGCATCCTAATCGGATGCTCTAGTTATCGCTTTTATTTATCACTTGATTATCTCAAATACTTTTTTCTTAACTTCATCGCGCTTAAGTCCCAAGGCGATTGTAAGTTCTCCATAGAGGATATCCTCTGCAGCATGGAAGTATCTCTCGTCAGTTGTGGTAGCCTTCTTACCACCAGCAATTCGCTCTTCTCTTCTATTATATAATACGATTATCATCTCGCATAAGCTTCTGCTGTCTGCAGATCTTAGAATCTCCGTGAACTGTCTCTCACGAACCTTATCATCCTTGACCCACTCAGGCTTCATAGCGGCCATATCCACAAGAAGACTATTAGCTTCTTGGGCAGACATAACCTCTCTAAGCTTATCACTGTCAGTAGGAGTAAAAATAGTGCTGCCTCTTAAGAATATCTGGTCAAGTGTATAATACAGCTTGTCCTTGGATACTCCAGGCATATTAATCGGTCCAACGTCTTTTATCTGGCATACACCCTTGTTTCCATATACAACGTAATCACCGATTTCAAACATACTTACCCCTTCCATACTTATTGCAGTTACATAAAAGCGAATTACACAACAACTAAGTATAGTTTATCAAATTTTCTGTCATTTTGTAAGTATATTTTTAATGTCAGTCAATTCTTCTGCTGTTGGAGATGTTGGATTCCATGAAATCTTCTGATTATCTGTCCTATATCTAGGAATTAAGTGAATATGAAGGTGGAAAACAGTCTGTCCTGCAACCTCTTCATTATTCTGAACAATATTGAATCCTTCAGCGCCCAGCTTATCAGTCATCTCCTTAGCGAGCTTGGCTGCAAGCGCAAAGGCTTCCCCTGCCTTCTCTTCTGGAATCTCATAGATATTTCTATAGTGATCCTTAGGAAGAATAAGGGCATGTCCCTTGGTAGCTGGCGACATGTCTAAGATAACCTTGTAGTTATCATCCTCATAAATTGAATTAGTAGGAATCTCACCATTAGCTAATTTACAGAAAATGCAATTATCATCTCTCATCTATATATCCTCACACTACATAAATGTAAATAACTCATCCATACTTCTCAGTATTCCAAACTCACCCTTGAAAGTCATGCTTCCACCCATGAATGCTCTCTGGAATGTCATACGGCCTGAGATTATCTCGTTCATTGTCTCTCCAGATAATACAAGCTCAACGTCGCCCTTACCTGATGTCTTCTCAAAGCTAATATCAGAAGCCTGAACCTTCATCATAACCGGCTTATCATCAATAACAATCTTGTAGATAGCCTTGAATCCAGGGAGTGGGCTGAAGTGCTCCTTCATCTTATTAATATAGCCATCAAGATCACTGGCCTCCTTGCCCATCATTCCTCTGAACATATTGGCAAGTTCCTTAATATCTTCCTTCTGCTGCTTAACATAGGTATCATCCGCTGCATACTGCGCCAGCTGCTCTGACTCCTTAGGTGTAAGCTCCGTATTCTGCGATACTGATACAGTCTGTTTAACAGCCTGATTACTTGCCGGGAAAGATGTGAACTTCTGATTTATAGTTCTGTATATATTCTCTGCCTTCTTCTCAATGAGTGTTGTATACTCATCATTCATCTCAAGTGCAGCCGTAGAAGCAATATAACCACACATTCCGCTACATGGACGACCACCAAGAATCTCCCAGGCTGTTGATAAGCTAAGCTTGGCTTCTCTCTCTCCGTATGTAGTAGACATTACAACTGGAGACATATATATCTTAGAGAGCTTCTCCTTATCTGCATACAGCCAGCATGCATCTAAGAACTGCTGCATATATCCACCGATACCATACCATTCAACAGTGGTTGCGAGGATTACTCCATCAGCGTCCTTAAGTGTCTGAGGAAGCGTTGTAATGGTATTCCTAAGTTCACCCAGCATGTATCGTTCTACGCGAACGTTCAATTCCTCAAGAACAGTCTGCATCTTGTTAATAACATATAATGTTGGGTCATCCATCAACCCTCTGCCACCGTAGTAGATATTAATTTTCACGTATAATCTCCTAATACTATCGTTTGAAACTACGCAAATATTATACTACATAGGCATCAACTTTTCCAAACCTGATTTGGCCATTATTTCCAATTCTGACCTCTTCATTTTTTAACAGTCTGTTACCTGACACAAAGGTTCCATTAGTAGAGCCTAAGTCCTTAACATATAGTTCCTTGTTCTTCATATTAATTGATGCATGTATTCTGCTAACAGAATCGTCCCCAATACATACATCAACTTCATCATATTTTTTACCAATTATGCAGGGGAACTTGAATATCTCTTCCGTTCTCTTTTCGCCATTTGAATCCCAGCTGATTTTTGTGCTCATATTTTGGGGAGCATTCTCATCAAAAAAGACCGTCATCTCTTCATCAAAGAACCTTGTGTCTCCATCGTCATACCAGAAGTCCTCAACATTCACATTTATCTCTGTTTGGAGGTTATCATTTCTACTATTCAAGATCTTTTTAACAAGGTTGGAGATAACAAGCATCAGACAGAATACAGAAAGAACTATTGCTAGATACATTAGATATACTGAATAGGGATTGTTTTTTAATACGCCTATTGATACCGCAAGTATTATGAACGTAGCCACAGCAAGCAGAATGGGTTTTCTCCAGCTTATGACGTATTTGTCTGGCTCTATCTCCCGAACTGTTTTTTGAATATCCGCCTGAGCTATATCGTCCCCTTCATGGACCTCATTATGTTTTTTCTTATTCGTACCTGTATTTTCCTTATCATCAGACTTTGATTTGCAGAAAAGATTACAGAAGGAATCCAGGGAAAAAAGGTCTTCCTTGGACATCTTATAAAAGCTATAGGCTATGTCCACTGCTTTCGTGCAACTATGATCAATTGTCTCAAGCAGAAAATCTGCAAGCAAAAAATAACTGCTTCTATCTTTTCCCTCAACACTTCTCCCAACGGGAACATATAAGAGGTTGAGGTCATTTGAAATCATATCAAAAAAAATATAATCCGGATCAATCACAAAGTAATCTTCTTCCAGAAGAAACTGTCGTCCTTTTTTGATAGCCCCAGAAATATCAAGCAAAAAGTCTGACAGGACTTCATCATTCATCGTCCCGGCATCGAATTTCTTCCTTGCCGATATCATATTTGTAACATCGTATTTCAGCACCTCACTATTTTCATATAGCCCCTGACTACACTCCAGCAATCCATCTATCGAGTTATCTATAATCATTCTTTTCATATAATTGATGCGTTCGTCTACACTATCATTCAGTATCAACGTACTCTTTCCAAGTTCCTGTACTATTTTCATTATCGTCCTCACCTCAGTAAATTATGGCTTTTCCTAACAAACTCCGTCGGATTAATTCGAGTTACTTTTGCGCCCCGTTTTATCTCAAAGGTATTGATATTATATAAGTTGAAGTCTCTTAGAATATTCTCAAAGCCACTATGAGCCTCTACAGAAATCGTCATCGCACTAACACTGGCCTTTCCATTGATCTGATATCTGTATATCTGTTCATCAAGCAGCTTCGCTAATTCCTCGTCTACGTATTTCTCAATTCCCGAATTACTAACTTCTTTAACCTGTTGACCTCTAAGAGCCGCAATATAACAGCTTTGATATATGACGCAATGATTGTATAAAAAGAATACCAAAAAGATACATTGCATTATTAGCACAAAAACAAGCGGAACTATCATAGAGGCTTCTACGGTAAAATAAGCGGACAGTTCTCTTCTTATAGTCTTATTATTCATATATATTTACCTGTAGATACATTCGGTTATAAATGCACAAATCATTCCAATAGTAATAAACGGAATGAAAGGAATTATATCCTCTTTATTCGCCTTTCTACTTGTTAATATGGTTAGCGAAAAAACAAAAACGCTTCCAAAGGTGATTATTATAAATTCCAAGTAGTAAACGCCATTCAAAATAAGCGCTATTAATAAAACAATTATAATGTCCGCCTCACCTATGTTTTTCCTGCCAATTCTATTAATAAGCATTGAGACCATACCTATTAATATTGTGGTGATTACCCATATATAATTAATAGTTCCATCTATTATGGACGCAATCATTGAAGCAATTGACAATAGCCCCAGCATTGCAATCCAGATTAGCCAAATGCTCTTTCTCCTTATGTCCTGTATGGACGCAACCACCAGATCAACTATTGTAACTATTTGAATTCCTATTTCTAATCCATTCATCTATGTACAGCCACCACACCCTGGTACTCCTGGAATATCAGATAACTTCACCACTTTTATTCTTCTGCTAAGTCCACTACAGTTAACGCTATTATGATATTTATTCCCCTGCCTTGTAATAAACAATGCCCCTGTTGTAGTTCCGTTACCACATTTTTCACATTTGTGATATATTTCGCCATTTTCATTTCGTAGGTAAGACAGTTCGCTTGGGTTCACTACCTGAATAGTGATTTTTAAGTGATTACAGTTACGGCTTCTATGATAGACACGTCCATTTTCTGTCATATATACATACTCATCGTCCTCTTCCGTTTCCGAATATGAAAGAACATCATATCCAGTCCATTTTCGACACTTAGCAGTCACAATAGTCATTGAATCCGTAAATCCTATCTCCTTTATCATTGGCGAAATGCTTTGTGGCACCGACAGACTGATCATTTCATCGCCGGTAGGATTCAAGTATGCAGATACAGACAGAATTTTTGCCTGTTGGTGAAGGCTGGATAATGTGTCAGAATATCTCTCATACATTACAATTAACGACAAGAGATTAATAACAAGAAAAAGAAACAGCGGAACAGCCAAGGCGGCTTCCACCGCCATGCTGCCCCTAAGTAGGAAGTTGTGGGATTTGATAAATGATAATGTCTTTCTACCTTTTTTTATCACATTGGGGGATGTGGATTGATTATCGGGATTAGCCTCAACAGAAGACTTTGGAACTCTACTATTAAAAACCATCAATCTTTTGCAGAAAGACATAATCATTCTCAAATACCTCATTCATAAGAGTAAAATCGTTTAATACTATATCCTCCACCATAATTACTGGATACATTCGCTTCTGCTGTAAGCTGATATATCTGATTATCCATCTTAAAGTTTGTATTTCCCGAAGTTTTTCTTATATCCATCTCCATAATATCCATTAGTCTCATAGTTATATCATCCACACTTTTAGTCATTAGTAATCCATACAAATACTTATCATAGTCAAGTGGCCCTGGACTCACATGATACTGGTCGAGGCCCGCCTTGAAGTTCACAAGTTCCTCAATTGGTGTATTCCAACTGCTGTCATCCTTGACCATAACAATAGGATGACCATCGAATATAATCCTGACGTCTTGCGCACTTTCGGCATATCCCCATGCAAATAGAATTGAATACATAATGGCCTCCGTAAGTTCGGGATTAGCAATGGCACATGATGCTGCCAGGGCTAGCGCTTCTGCTTCTGCCCGTTTGGAAGCGCTAGTAAGAAGATATGCCATATTAATAGGGTAACGTGTCATAAATATATATCTGGCTATTTCCTCAAGGTTTTCCTTGTCCGAATCCTCATTAGCAATTAAGTATTCCATTTGATAGTTAAGCCTTGATCCTTCACGTATGTTTTTATATTTTCCACAGACTTTCTTTGCATATGAGATCAAAAGAACCTTATCAGTAACAAGATTCATATCCTGGGTATTCCTTAGCCCAGCACCATCTACATACGAACGTTCGCTTATATAATCGCTCTTATCAATATAAGACATTGGAATATCCATGGAATCTCCTATTGCATAGAACAAAATAGCTCCTCCCCCTAGTGTCTCCACTGCGTCGGCTGGATTACTAACTGAATATGGTTCTTCATCCTCTGGAAGGTTACTGTTCATTTCATCAACAATAGCATCAACCTGCTCATTTGCAGATTCCCTCTCTGAACAGCAGGAATCATACCCATTCATCAAACTGTCCATGTCAACTGATGTATTGTTAATATTATCTAAGGAATCTACTAACATATTGCTTTTCATCAGCTGGCCAATTTGATATCTAAGTACTTCCCCCTTACCGTCAGAAGCATATGTGACACCTGATAGTTCGCAGTTATCTGCCCTAAGGCTCAATAGGTCTTTTCCCTGTATTCCCCCTGCATCATTGCCAAAATTAAGATTCATGTAGCTCAATAGATGACCACCCGTATTTTTTGCAGATGCAGATGTTGTGCCATAGGACGAGTCAATGAATAGTAATCCATAACGTTCAAACATAGCCCTATGATATTCTGCAAATATGCTATTAAGTCCCATATCCATTACGCATTCTGTTGCGAATTTCATTGTATGAGCCCTTGCGCCTGATAGAAGAGTCGAGAAAAGCATCACAAGTATGCCAATTACTAATGATAGGTATACCGTTATATAGCCATTCTGATATTTCTTCATCAAATTGAGTTCGCAGTACTGGTTATTTTCGCAAAAATACTATTGACCAGTGAGGTTAATTGAGATTTAAAAATGATAACCAGTGATATTAACACCACTATTATCAAAATCACCTCAACAGTTCCCATTCCCTTAGTACTTCTAAGTTTGATAAATAATCTATTCATATTCTTCCTCATCTTTCTCTATATTCCAAAGGATAAATAGGCTGGAATCATTATTATGACCATCACAAGACCAAGCATTAGAATCATTGGGAATAATAACTTAGTCTGTGCCTCTTCACCTTTACGTCTAACTAGCGCCTTTCGCTCCTCGAAAGCAATTCTGGATTCATTTTCCAATGCAACAATCAATCCATTAGTTCCTTTTCTAAGATTCTGACATAGTAATGTAGCTAACTTTTTATAAGGCAGCAGGTTACACCTATTTCCCCACTGCTCATAACATTTAGCTTCGCTATATCCATCCTTAAGTTTCTTAATACATATTCCAAGTTCTTCATAGCACGCCTTTCGTTGACCGCCCCGGTTAATGCGTTTCTGGTAATTATAGTTCAGCTTTTCAATTGATCCACGTATCGTAAGACCGGCACTAAGATACATTTCCAGTCCACTGACTATTTCTGCATAGTCGCTAAGTAGTTCCTGATTTCGTATTTCATATTTCTTATGCATGTCCCTGTCAGTACCCTGCCATATTCCAAGAATCAAAATCACCATTAATATCAACAGTACAAGAGCCTTGTGTTCCTTCTTTTCTCTCCATTCAAGACTATGTCCGTTAAGCTCAATAGGAAGATACATTTTATTTTCACTGGAATTCTCACTGTTACTGATTAATAATGCATCTTCAATCTCTTTTTGACGCGATTCCTCAAAAGACAGGTCTCTCTTGTATATGCATATAGGAATTGCAACTATTTCTTCATAATCTTTATAACTAATATTTGCTCTTAGTATTACCTCTCTCCCATGGGGATCTGTATTTTCATTGGCAACATTCCCCCTATCATCGATCAACTCATAATCACTTATTTCCCATCTGACGAAAAATGGGTATCCATCCAAAGAAGTAACAAGATTCACATCTGTCTCAATATGACTTAATGAGTCATTATCGCTCAATATCTCTCTTTTCAATTTCTCGACGAACTCACTTATTAAATTTTCCATTTCCTCAGATGATGGAATTCTCTCACCAACTACTACGTCTATTTCGCCATATTCATAGTCGTCGCTATTAAGCAATAATTCATATGTAGCTGATCCTGTTCCATATTCATTTCTAGTAACAGAATAATCCTCATTTATTTGTCCACCCCCAAACTCACTAATAGCTAATAGAATGGTGAGAATTATTCCTGCCACTATAGTGATCAGAATATATGTTATTTTTTTTACATAGTATTCTTTTGCAAGAATTTCAGGCCTCTTACCCGGATTAAGAAGTGATATTTCCTTCTCAATTCTCTTATCTGCGGCAAAGGAATTATTGGATTCGAGTATAGTGCCAAGCGATTCATATAAAAATAATGCCAAGTGTCTGATTCTATTGTGTAGATATTCTTTCATTCTCTTAAAAAATGCTATTTATTATCCTGTTCGACCAATAAACAGAGATAATATAAACCATCATGATTAGTGTCATTATCAGATTGCCAGCAGCATTATGATATAGTCCATCAAAGAAGCCTCTGCTCGATAAATTCACATAGAACAAGATAACAAATGGAACCGCATTCATTATTCTCTGCTCATATTTCTTTGAACTAATCATTGTCTCAATCTCCTGCCTGAGCGAAACCTTATCTTCGATGACCGATACATATGTTTGTATTATTTCAACTACATTTCCTCCTGTTTGCTTGTATGTAGCCATTAATCCCGCAAAGTTTTCAATCTCTTCTATCTGATTTCTCCTTGCCATTCCATTGAGAAGATTTTCCAGCGGAATATTATTATCCAAACCTCCAATCACCTGAATCAGTTCAATAACAATCTGTGATTTAGGCCCATACATATCATTCATTTCATTCATCGCGACTCGGAATGCATTCTCAATTGAGTATCCTACCTGTAGCGACGAATTAATTGAAATAATCATTTCCTTAAATTGCATTAGCAGTATCCAGCGTTTCGAACGAACGCTTTCTTTTGCTTTATAGTTGAGAAATAGAAAAACCATCGGGGTAAGTATCAGAAACCATATGAATGATTTGTAGAAAAAATAAGCAAAAACAGCCACAATCATGATTCCTTCTACCAAATAGATCACTATTTCTTTAGTTGAAATAAGCTTAGTAAAACCCAGCATTTTTGAGCTTATTGTCATTAATCAGTTCTCCTTTTCTTACCAATTTCCCAATCACCCTATCTCTTTCGTCCGAAGCGACCTCTTCGAATTGAAAAAGGGAATTAACAATTATATCCTCCTCTCCATTTATTAGTTCAACTATTTCTATAACCTTACGGGTTTTGTCTCTCATTCTTCCAAGGTGTACAATAATATCTACCCCACTACCAATTTGCCGCCGTATCGCTGTTACAGGTATTCTGGCTGCCATTAGCATCATTGTTTCAAGCCTAAGCAATGCGTCTCCTGCACTATTGGAATGCACCGTAGACATGCTGCCGTCATGACCACAATTCATTGCAGAACCTATCATATCCATTGCCTCTCCGCCTCTAACCTCACCAACAATGATTCTGTTAGGTCGCATTCGGAGGCTTGTTTTTATTAAATCTCTAATAGTTATTTCATTACCGCCTTCTACGTTTGCATTCTTTGTTTCCATTCTTACAAGATTGTCAATTCCCTGTATTTGTAGTTCCGCACTGTCTTCGATTGTGATTATTCTTTCATCGCTTGGAATATATGCTGATAAAGCATTCAAAAAAGTGGTTTTCCCCGATCCGGTACCACCCGATATGAGTATGTTGTATCCAGCTACAACAAGTTTTTTCAGTAATTCTGAAGCCTCCAATGTAATACTGTTTATTGCAATTAAATCTTCCATTAGGTACGGCTTATTAGGAAACCGTCTAATTGTCATTATTGGTCCGTTTAATGCTATTGGATTTAAAACAACATTTACACGAGATCCGTCGGATAGCCTGGCATCGACTATCGGCTTTGACTCATTTACGACTCTATTACATTTTGCAACAATCTGTTGAATCACATTTCTTAGCGCTTCTTCATTACTAAATCTATAATTGGTTTTACTTAGTCTCCCCTTTCTTTCAATGAATATATTATCAGGCCCGTTAATCATTATTTCCGTTACTTCGTCATCTTCGAGAAATATTTGCAAAATATCCAGCTTTCTCATTGAATCAAAGATAAGTTTTCCATAAGCTACTCGGTCCTTGATTGGAATGTGTATTTCCTGATTGATTGCTCTAATTTCCTCGCCAATCATGTCCTGTAGTTGTTCATCTGAAACATCATCCAGATATTCCAGCCTATCTACCAGTTTATTCTTTACATGTTCTACTATTTTGTTTTCATTCATTATCTATACAGTCCAATAAGGACTTTGCACAATTCCACATTTGATTATTATCTACCCTTAGACTCTTTAAATTCATGTTTTCTATTTGGGGTACAACGCAAATCTTGATTCTATCTGCGATGGAATTCTGCGTTTCCTTTTCAAATCCTTTCAAAAACATTTCGACCTTATTCTTTGCAACGTCATCATCTGCAGAAGTCGTAAAAATATGTTCACACAAGCCCAGTAATTCTAATGGTTCCTGCACATTATCGGATATGTCTAAAATGATATATTCATAATCAGTTTTACATTCTATGTTTTGATATAAGGATTTCCAATCAGCTATGCCTATGCTTTTCAAATCTTTGCAATTATGCATTGGGGGGAGCAAATGCAGATTACCAAAGTCCTTTACTGCTCCACCAATAATTGCAGGAGTATTTCCGTTTCCATTTCCCAGATCATATATCAAATCAGACATATCCTTTTCAAACTCGACTCCCGTCAAACTTGAAATACTATTATAACCTTCCAGATTCATGTATAACGTCTTATTTTTCTCACTTAATAACTGTCCCAGAACAACAGCTAATGAGCTCTGATAGCTTCTTTTAACTGGACTATACAGTCCCAAAATCTTCATTGGATTTTTTCTGGTAATCATCCCCCCTATCTCATTAATCCCTGAAGCTTTCTGCAAAATATTTCTCATTACATTTTCACAATTTTGATATTTATAAATTCCAGATTTCCTGCCATCTCCTCCCATTCCATATAATTCAATTATTCTTTCTTCCGGTATCAGATTCCCAATTTTGTGTACTTCATCACCAGATATCAAAAGAATATCAATATCATTATTGTCTATGTACTCTACGACTTCTTCGCCGCTACTGCAGAATCTCGCATCAAACAGATAATCTCTCGAACTATTGATGTAACTCGCAAGCTTCTCAACATATACAATTTCCTGATCACAAATCATAAGCGTGTGTGTCATTATCTGTTACTCCTAAAAATATATAGAAACGTAATTCGTAGTTGAATTAAACAATGCAGGTACAGAACTTAACCTCCAACAGATGGATGTACTCCTCTGGTCATGACTTGCATACCGAACAGGAAGAAATGACTTCATTCTGCCCTGCATCGTCCAACACAGACATACGAAAAACGTATATCACAATATGTACTTCCTTTTCCCAAATTAATTAAAACTGGTATAACTAGACGAATCGTCTAATAACAATCTCGATGTGATGAGCTCTGGATACTCATTACAGCGGTTCACAGGTTTGGTCGAACTGCGTACCATTCAATTGTTGATTTTGATGATAGAAACAATTTTGTTTTTTGTCAATCAGTTTTTCACATAATATCTACATTTGTAAAAAATTAACAAAATTTCCTATGCTATTTTTGTTATTAATTACATACAAAATACTACTAATTGATAACAAAAAACCTGCCACAAATATCCTTTTGATATTTATGACAGGCATTCATTTCCGTAAATTATATATATTACGCTCTTAAGATTCGCTCTTAATTCTCTCAATTTCCTGCTTGAGTTCTTCCATTTTTTTAACTGCCTCAGCTAGTTCCTCGCTTCTCTTCTGGTCTTTGTCAGCTGAAGTCTTAATCGGATTTGGAGCATCTGCATCCTCAATATTTGGAAGCATAGCAGTAGGTTCAAAGTACTTTGGATCAATGTCAATCTTATAATCATCGGGATTATCGCTCATGAACATTGTTGGATCCGGCTTAACCATTGCAGGTATTTCTTCTCTTCTTGTCTGTGCTTGCTCTATCTGCTGAGGTCTCGACTGTGGCTGTGGCCTAGGCCTAGGCTGATTAGATTGTGGCTGAGATTTTTTCTTAGGAGCAGGCTCGTAATACTCTTCCTCCTCCTCGTAATCATCCTCATAGTCATCGTAATCATCATAGTCGTCAAAATCGTCATCATCATCTAACTTACGAATACTAATGATTGTGGAAAGAATTATTATTATCAGCAATACAACAACTACCACTACAATAAGAACAGTCGAATTGCCTGTAAGAATATCAAGTGGTGATTTAGAGATTTCCTCTTCCTCTTCTTCCAGTTCTTCATCTGTAGTTCCAAGTTCTTCGCCATCACTCTCTACTTCATCATCAGCAGCAATTTCTTCCTCAGATGGCTGATTAACTTCTACATAATCAGCGGATACGAAGCCTATTCCTTCATCATATTCAATCTTATACCAGCCATTCTCCTCTCCAAGAATGGTTACTTCATCGCCCTTATCAAGGGTGCCAAGTTTATTGCCCGCCTGTTCTGCAGCGTCCCTAACATTGACGCTATTACCTGCAACCTGTCCCGTAACAGCTGCTGCAAGCACTGTGCTTCCTGGTATTATGCTATTAACCACTGTAGTCGACATTACAGCAATGACTATCGCCACAACCCATGTCTTCCAACTATTTCTTCTCATCTATATATACCTTTTTGTGTATTAATCACGCGTCTATCTCGGATATTATACCACTTTGGTACTAGTAATTCCATTCTTGCTGCTAGAGAACCATCACAAGCGTTCCTGCTCCTATCAAAATGCATCCTATAACCGACTTTACATTAAATTCTTCATGTAAAAATACAAAAGCCAATATAAGTGTAATGACTACACTAAGCTTATCTACAGGTACAACTTTAGAAGCTTCACCTACCTGCAACGCTCTGTAATAGCATAGCCATGAAGCCCCTGTTGCTAGTCCGGACAGTATTAAAAACATCCAACTTTTCTTACTTATCTCTGTCAATCCACTCTGTGCATGAGTGAGGAAAACCATGCCCCATGCCATAATCACTACAACAACTGTACGAATGGCAGTTGCCAGGTTAGAATTAACTCCATCAATACCTATCTTGGCAAGTATTGATGTCAGCGCAGCAAATACTGCTGAAAGAATTGCAAATACAAACCACATTTTAACGCCTCCTAATAATGTCTAGATTATATCAATAGACCTTCATCATGTAATTTTGCAAATATCAATTTATCTACAGGAGAGATTGAATCTACATCAGCAGTTGTAAGCCATACTATCTCTTCTATCTCGTTGTCTGCCTTAACTTCTCCTACAAAGTCGGCGTAATAACATGTCATTCGCACTATTATTCCCTCTGCGTGACCATGCGCCTGTGCCTCAAATACTCCGTACGGCTTAACTGATTCTTTAATAATATCAACCGAGAGTTCTTCCTTAATCTCTCTAATCAGTGTCTCAACATCGGTCTCATTTCCTTCGCGTTTTCCACCCGGAATATAATACGCATCTTTTCCTTTTGATCTTGTACTAAGTATTTTCTTATCCTGTAAGTAAATAAGAGCAATCTTGTCTATCATCTTCATATTTTCATTCTCTTGCAATTACTAAAAACTTAATATAATATCTCTTATCTTCAGTTCAAATTATACCCCAGCAGCATTTGAAATAAAAGAAGCTATAATAATAACCTCCCTCCTCTCATTTCATCTATCCCCTCTTGACTAATAGCAATGGCTTTGCTACCGTAAATATGTATCAAATCGTTGTATCTTGCTTGCTATTCTAAGAAGCAGGATAACCAGTCAGTCTACTTGATTCGTTCGAGTCAGGTATGGGTGAGTGGAATTCATTTTTATTAGACATATCAAAGGAGGACACGTCTATGGCCACTACTAACGTACTATTTAATCGCACATATAAGGATGCGGTATTCAAGATTATCTTCAATGAGCCCAAGGAACTGCTTTCGCTCTACAATGCGCTGGGCAATCGAAACATTACTGATGTGGAGCAATTGGAGATTAATACGCTTGAGGACGCTGTATATGTCGGAATTAAGAATGACTTATCATTTATCATAGATGGCTATCTGTCTCTGTACGAGCATCAGTCAACAATTAATCCAAATATGCCTCTTCGAGGTTTATTCTATTTCTCGGATTTATACAAGGGCATATATTTGCAGAATGATAATTACGACATTCACTCAACACGTCGAATTGTAGTTTACACGCCTAAATTCGTGGTATTCTACAACGGAGCGACAGATATACCGGATGAGATGACAGTTAGATTGTCAGATTCCTTCATGAACAAAGCGGAAGAATCTGACCTAGAGGTCATAGCACATGTTTATAATATAAATGAGGGGCACAATGCCGAATTGGCTAACAAGTGCCAGAAACTGAAGGAGTATTCTCAGTTCGTCAGCCTGACGCGAATTGCATTGACTGATTGCAACAAACCTGATAAATACGAAGCTATCAGGGATGTTATTAACGAGTGTATCTCCAGAGATATACTCGTCGATATTCTTAGTAAAGAAAGGAATCGAATTATGGAAACAGTATTAGCGCAGTTTGATGCTGAAAAGTTCATAAGAATTGAGAAAAATCAAGCCAAAGAAGAAGGGATTGATATTATTAGTAAACTGTTTGAGTTTCTCATCAATGATAATCGAAATGATGAGCTCAAAAGAGCAGTCACTGATAAAGCCTATCAATCGATGTTATTAAAGGAATATAATTTGGTTGATTAGGCATAGAATTGACAATTCAATAAGATTACGATATTTATTTTGGTAAAAAAGAGTGTTTTGCTATTATGGCAAAACACTCTTTTTTTGCGGAAGGAAATAAAAAAAAGTCAAATCGGAAACAAGGTAATCTATTTATTCATCATATACTTCTCAAATTCTTCCTCTGGAAGAGGCTTTGAATAGTAGTAGCCCTGAATCATATCAACGCCAAGCTTGGCTAATAATTCCTGCTGTTCCTTCTCTTCCACGCCCTCTGATACTGTCTCAAATCCCAGTTTCTTGGCAAGATTAATGCATGACTCAAGAACCATTAGTCTCTTCTTATCGCCGAACTGCCTCATAAATGACATATCAAGCTTAACTATATCAAGCGGAATGGTACTAAGGGCATTCATCGAAGAGAAGCCTGAGCCAAAGTCATCAAGTTCCACCTTGAATCCCAATAAACGCATAGAGTCAATCTTACTAACAAGCTCATCTAAGTCTACTGTCATTAATGTCTCTGTTATCTCCACATGAATGTCAGAAGACAATATGCCATTTTTCTCTACCTGTTTATGCATATTGTCGACAAGGTCTTTTTTTGTGAAGGTAAGTCGTGAGGCATTAACCGACACTGGAACTGTCTCAAGGCCCTTATCTCTCCACTTTCTAATATTCTCGCAGGTTTTTCTCCACACAAAAGCATCAACCTCAATGATAAATCCATTCTGCTCAAATAAAGGAATGAACTCTCCAGGGTTCATAAAGCCGAATTTAGGGTGAACCCATCTTATTAGTGCTTCTGCCCCTACGAGCGCACCAGTCTTGGCATTATGCTTAGGCTGATAGTAAACCTTAAAGTCACCATCTTCCAGAGACTTATGCATGCTCTCCTCTATCTGACGTCGCTTTTCGAGAATACTCTTAATATCGTCATCGTAATATGCTATTTCTTTGCTATAATGCCTCTTAATACTGTTAACTGCAGAGTGAGCCTTATCGCATGTAGATACAATCGACTTATCTCGCTTAACATTTAGATATATTCCGTGTTTAAAAGAAACAGTCGGAAGACCTGTCTCTAAGAATGCTTTTTCAAATTTTTCTCTATATTCCTGAGAAAGGCAGGTAAGCATATGTTCATGCTCAGCCATAAAAACCATCTGATCTCCGCCATATCTTCCGACGATCATGGTCTCATTTTTTAATGACAACAGATATAAAGCATGCCACCTTAATATCTCATCAGCAACTTCTATACCGTAGGTTTCATTAATTTTCTTGAAATCAGCAATATCCGATATTACCATATCAAACTGCTTATCAGGGTATTTATCCAGCAACTCCTCTGCCTTTTCAAAGAATGTCGGCCTTGTATAGAGTCCTGTCAAATCATCAGTCTCAGCTCTTTTGGCAACATCGATGTCCCTGAATCCACAAACAACATAATCTATTTCATCATTCTCCGGATTAAGAACTTTGTCGTAAAAAATCTGATTATAATTGATAGAGTCTTCTTTGATTCTTCCATACTCAATACTGTAAGGTTTCCCATTTTTCAGTTCAGAAAGAACATTACTCATATCAGAGTCCCTGTACACTCTTTCCTTCGAATGAGGGACAACACAATTATCAACATACCATTTTCTGGCGCCATTATAAGAGTTCATCTCAAGGGCTGTACTTACGCTGTTTATAACGATTTGGTTATTGTCAACGCTGAAAGTCTCCATTGTAAGCTCAGGAAGCTTAACCAGCCATACTGTCTGAAATTCCTTACTGAAGATATCTAAAAGCTGATTCCTTATATATGCATTATTATCAGACGGTGTATCCTTATCGTGGAAATGAATAATACTCAAATAGTACTCATTATCAGGGAGCTTAAGGTTATACTCCTTACACATTCCAACATGATGAAAAACACTGGAAGAGAAGAAGTATAAGAGATACCTGGTTCTTCCCTGTGGAAGCATTCCCTCCTTCTGCGCTTCAAGAACTTTCTTATAGTAAATAGAGTTCTCGACTCCTCTTTTTTCGAGTCCTTTCTCAACTATGTCGTGAATATCCGAACTATTTTGAAGCATAATGAAGAAGGCAAAAGCATCCTGATCCTCTTCACATATTCTTTTAATCTGGCCAATGAGTGCACAAAGGCATTCTCGTGGTGTTACGTCACTTTGAATATCCGTGAAAAATTTGTCCACTATAGCCTCATATGAAATATAGAAAAGATTTTCCTTTGTTCCATACCTCTGAGAAAGAAGTCCGCTGGTTACGCCTGCCCCCTTAGCAATTTCAACTAGGGATGTATTGGTATAACCATGCTCACCAAAATGCTTTATTGCTGATTCAAGAATCCTTGCGTCAGATTCTGTTCTTCTTTCCTTCAATGTCTTCTTAACTGTTGCCATAAACCCCTCAATATGCTTCCTACAACACGTTACTAGTGTAGGCAGATTTTATCATAAAAACCACTATTTTTCAATTTAGTAGTTCAAGAAATAGTGATTCACTATCGCAAAAAACAGCCGTGCTAAGCAACAGCTATTTTCCTAACCTCTTGGTCCTTTATGAGTAACACTTTCCGAATATATCCCTTCCATCTGGGTCTCGGAAGTTCTCGGATGATATTACTATATTCGCTTTGTTTAAGAACTTGGATCTACAGCTCATTAAGCATCTTCTCCGGATCCTCAGCGGCCTTCACTTTATCGTTAGCCTTAATGATTATTCCGTCCTCATCAATAAGATATGTGGTGCGAACAACCCCCATTGATACCTTACCGTAGTTTTTCTTTTCCTTCCAGATATCATAGGCCTCGATGACTTTGCGCTCAGGGTCAGCAAGGAGTGTGAAGGCAAGGCCATACTTCTCCTCGAATTTCTTGTGAGATGCAACCGTATCCTTGCTTACTCCAAGAACCACTGCTCCCTTCTCTCTGAAGTGTGGATATCTCTCTGAAAAACCGCAGGCCTGCTTGGTGCAACCTGATGTATTGTCCTTAGGATAGAAGTAAAGAATTACCTTCTGCCCTCTATAATCACTTAACTTATGCATATCACCGTTCTGATCTGGTAGCTTAAAATCAGGTGCCTTAGTTCCAATCTCTAACATTTCGCCCTCCTTGTTTGCTTGCTCAAATGTAGCATTATCTTATGTATAAATATAGATATTAAACGCTAAAAAATAAAGTCAAATTAATGCAAAAATGATATAATATAGGAAATGTATTGAGAGAATTTTAATCTCTAGGAGGGTATAATTTATGGATTTAAAGTTAAAAGACAAAGTTGTATTAGTAACTGGTGGTACAGGCGGAATCGGTACTGCTATTGTTAAGGCTTACCTCGCAGAAGGCGCTAAGGTTGCATTCTCTTCAACAAGACAGGAGAAGATTGATGCTCTTATTCCAACACTAAATGCAGCTGAAGGTCAGGTGGCTGGCTTTGTTGCTGATATGACTAAGGAGGACGAGATTAAGGGACTTGTTGATGCAGCTAAGGCTAAGTTCGGCACACTTGATATCATCATTCCTAATGCAGGATACGAAGGCAAGGCTCATCCAGTTCAGGATATGACTCTTGATCTTTTTGAGGAAGTATACATGATGAACGTATTCTCAGTTATGCTTCTTTTGAAGTATGCAGCTCCAGTTCTTCTTGAGAAGCAGTCTGGATCAGTTGTTGTTATTGCATCAGCTGCTGCATATGAGCCAACACCAGGTAACAGTGCTTATGTTTCATCTAAGTATGCTGTTGCTGGTCTTACTAAGTGTATCGCAATGGAGCTCGGTGGAGCAGGCATCCATGTTAATTACATCTGCCCAGGCCCAGTTGATACTCCAATGATGAAGAGAATCGAACAGGATTTCTTCGGCGATTCAATGACTCACGAGGAAGCTATGGCAGCACTGGCTGGACAGTATGCTATGGATAAGCGTTATGCTAAGCCAGAGGAAGTTGCTGATGCAGTTCTCTTCCTTTCATCTGAGCTTGCTTCTCATACAGCTGGTATGGGTATGCATATCGATTCTAAGGTTGGTCCAACATCTTAAGTCTTTAGTTAATACAAGCCGGGAGTTTTGCTCCCGGCTTTTTTCATGTCATTATGTCAGATGATATCCAGCATACTGTCTAAATACACTGCTTCTCTTACATCAAGCACATATTCAGGCTTGACCATATAATATAGGATGAACTCCAGCACCATGGCTGTCCCTAATCCTCTGCCTTCAATCTTGAAGTTACTAAATCCCATTGGCATATATATATTCTTAATGTCATTAAGGCTTATGAACCCTGGATTCTTCATTGCTCTTGCGAAACTGTATCCCTTGTCCGAATCCGGATCCTTACAGATATGCTCTGGGGCATCGATATTCAGGTTACGTCTGCTGACTGCTTCGTAGCACTCTCGTCTGTCTATGCAGCTGAAGTTACAACATTCATTGCATAGAAATTCCACTTTGTCTTTCTCAGATTGCGTTAGAGTATCAAGTCTCTCCAACTCTTTGTTCAGTCTGAAGTCAGGAACCACGTATGTGAAGTCGTCTCTTCTTACTTCTTCCATGAACTCTTCTATATCCGTCTGCACCTTAGTTGTAGATGAGACTAGATACAGACCCGGATAATTCTCCTTAAGGTGATTAAGAAGCAGTTCACTATGGACTATAATACCAGCCGGCGCTGCCGAAAAGCCTGCAAGCATAGAGCATAAATCGCCGCACCTTTTATCATTAAGATGCTCTTCTGTCAGCAGAGAATTGCTGAAAGTAAGTCTTGGCGATATACCCAAGCGTCCCACGAATTCAAGTACCTCTGCCTCATCGGCTTCGCCGCCGCCTACCCTTCCGCCGCCCCATATGCAGTCCTCAGGGGCCCCATACAGCGAGCCAATCTCGCACCAGTCATAGAAGTATTCCCGATGCCTCTCATACAGGGGAAGTACAAGCTTGTAGAACTCATAGAACTCGAACAACCCCGGAAGGTGATAATATGCAGTTGAGGCTTTTTTACTATCGTTAATCATTTTTTGTTGTTTTTGATATGGGGGGACAGGGACCCCCTATCATTTTCTTTCTGCTATAATAACAATATTATTACACAAATTGGAGTTAACTTCGATACCATGGATGATTCAAGGAATTCAAACAAAGAATTTAATAGAGCCTTGCATAACTTCACGATGGACCTTGCAAGTGGAGATGCAATAAGGCATCTTGCTGATCTCGGATATACTGTTAGAGAAATCAGAGAAAAACTGCACTATCCTACACCCATAGCTCAGATTAAAAATGTTGTATGGAAGAAGTTAGTTGATGACGGGACTATTCTGCTGGAGGATCCTGCCACAGTCTCATGTAGTACCAAAAAGACCTATGAGACAAGGAAAGATGAATTCGGCAAGACTTATTTCGTTCAGATACTTGATAAAGGGGATTCAATAAACCCTGCTGACTATTACAGATGCGATTTCGGAAGGATGATATATAAGGATGCTAAAGGCTTTGAGGATTATATTTCGGCTCTTAATCCTCGTGAGAAAGAATACTTACTAAATCTACCATGGCCACTCTGTCCTGTGTGGCATAAGCTTGATGAAAGATTTTCAGCAATTGTAAGGAAGCTATTGTGATGCATTATAGCGCTTTTTTATCTTTATCCTTCATCTTCTTAAGATATTCATTGCGAAGTTCTATCTCCGAGTGAAGGCGGCTATTCTCATCCTTTAGATGCTGCATGTATTCTCTTGCCAGCTTCACACCGCCTCTAACAGCAATGTCTTCATGCTCAGCCATCTCATCCAACCACTGATTCAGTGATTTCTCTCTTATATCATTATAGGTTGTGTCTTCCTTCTGCCATGCCATAATGGCTACCTCCTTATTTTGATAGTGACACTCTGCCCCCGTCCCCCAGGGTCATTACGAACCTCTACCCCCGTCCCCCAGGGTCATTTTTTATGGTGGATAGTGTAGATTCCGGCTGATGTGAATAGCAGTCCTAACAGATTATTAATGCCAAAGGACTCTCCCAACATCAGGCAGCTCATGAATGTTCCGAATACCGGTATTAGAGCGTTGAAAATAGCAATTTCGCCAATCGGATTATAGGTAATCAACTGGTTATACAGAATGAATCCCGTCATTGATATGGCGATTAATCCCAGGAGTAGTAGTATACCCATCGGAGTAACCTGCGTAAAACTGCCACCCGTAATAAGTCCCACTACAACTAACATAATGCCGCCAAGACTTAAGGAATAGCCTGTAGCTGTAATTGCAGGCACCCTGGTCGTAACCACTCTTGTTAACAACCCTCCAATAGCCGAGCAAATACAGTTCATGATAATCATTCCCTCTCCGCTCATACTGAAGCCACTTAGGCTGGTGCCATAATTGACTATAATTATTCCCGCAAAGCCTAAGAGACAACCTATAGCCTTATTAGTTGTCATCTTCTCCCCGAAAACAATAGTAGCAAGAATGATAAGTAAGAATGGCGACAAGGAGTTAATAATCGACGCCTTACCTCCCTCGCAGAATGCCAGTCCTGAATAGAAGAAGTAATAATGAAGGGCGGTATTAAACAGCGCAAATACAACTAACAGAGCCCAGTTACGTCCTTCCTTCACAATTAACGATTGACCCTTGGCTCTGGCAATTACCAGAGTCAGTAGCCCTGCCACGGTGAATCTAACGCCCGCAAAGAGCATTCTTCCTCCCGCATCATCACCTGCAATGTTCCACTCAATCATGCCCAGTTTGATGAAGGGATATGCACAGCCCCAGGCAAACATGGCAATCAGCGCAAATATGATTACATTTCTCTTCTTAGTAAAACTCATCAGATCTTCTTCTCCATGCTTTAACTGTTCTAGATCACGATGCCCTGGCAATGATCGATCTCATGCTGGATTATCTGTGCTGTGAATCCAGTATACTTACCATGCTTAGGCTTGAAGTTCTGATCAAGATAGTCCACTTCAATCTCTTTATACCTGGTGCATGGCCTGCTGCCTTCGAGTGACAGACAACTCTCCTCAGTCTCAAAGACATCACTTTTATCCGTAATAACAGGATTAATCATAGCGAACTGGAATGGACCTGCTGCCACAACTATTATATTCTTGCGCACTCCAATCATATTGGCTGCCATACCGACACAATGTCCCAGGTTAGCACGAAGTGTATCAAGAAGGTCTGTCACAACCTGCTTATCAGCCTCTGTTGCATCTATTGATGGCTGGGCTAGGAACAATGGATCCCGCATAATCTTCTTAATCATAATTATCTCTCAATCTCAAATATGTATTCGTCTCTCTCTTTGGTTGTAGATGCTGCAATGTCTGGTGGAAACATGTGGCTCCTTGTAGTCACGTTGTAAAGGTTATAATTCTATGTTAGTATCTGCATAAGGCAATATTCGTTGCCCGCGGAGTTTCCGTAATTCATTATACGGTATTTCACTCCAGATTTCATTTTTAATTAATCTTATTAACATCGCACATTGGTAAAGGAGCAAAAATGAGCGAACCATTGTATCACGGAACGGATATGTTCTCACAAATGAACATCGTTAACGTTGGAATCAATCTAAATCAAAATCCTAGAGGAGGTGATTTTGCAGTAGGATTTTACTTAACGCCTGTCCTTAGGAGTGCCAAAAAAATGGCACTTAGAAAGTCTTTTGGTATGTCACAACCTAGCATTGTTGAACTCACACTAATTGGAGACTTTAAGAATATTATTAGTGTAAAAGATTTTGGAAAAATAGATGTTTATTCATCCGAAAGCGATATTATCAAATGGGCACAATTCATAATTAATAACAGATGCGGCTTAAAATACATTCAATCTGTTTCAGCCATCCAAGGTTATGATGACCATAATCTTGACAAGCGCTACGATATTGTAATTGGTTCTATAGCGGACGGAAGCATTACTCAAGTTGCCAGAAAATGTAAAGCTCAATCCCGTCTCGTTACCGTTAAAGAGGCTAAGGAATTTCTTGATAAATCATTTGGAATACAGTATTGTATAAGTACTGAAAGAGGTTTATCTGTTATCGATAAAATGCCCAGAGAAAAGAAAGGAGTGTCATGGAGATGAGTACAAAAGAACTAAATGACAGTATAGCTTGGTATATGTCAGCTGTTGAGAGTTGCTTAATTCTTCGTGGCATGACCAAAGCGCAAGCAATTGAATTAATTCAAAAATATCAGCTTAAAGAAAGACTAGATAAGTTTCCAGAGCTTCAACTCCACTATGATGTAGAAGTAACTGCTGACGAAATTATAACTGTTTCATAACAAATAAAAGCTTACAGCGTGTTAACGTTGTAAGCTTTTTTCTCATTTTTCTTTTTGGAAGAGTGCTCCCGATGTTCATATTATGATGATTACGTATCATTTACGCCTAGCGAAGAATATCATACGTAGCTTGTACTATCAATTTACGTATTGTATTAGTAATTTTTCCATATGATACGTAGCGATCATTCTCTTCCTATGTATCACTATTCAAAAATACCGCTATAATTCGTAGCGACTGCCTTTTTACGATACATACGCCCTAGCATCTCCAAATGTCTTAATTGCATTTCTTTTTTGATGAATATTTCACCATATATGGTATAATTCGCCTATGAAGAACTACAAGATTACTATCCAGTATGATGGGACTGCCTACAATGGCTGGCAGGTTCAGAATAATACGGATAACACGATTCAGGGCAAATTAGAGCACATATTAAGCAGGCTGTCTGGAGAGCATATTGATGTCAATGGTTCGGGCAGGACAGACGCTGGCGTACACGCCTATGGCCAGGTGGCTAACTTCCATATGGATCCACCTGAAGGACAGACACCGGAGGACATTCTTCTCTATATCAACAGATATCTTCCCGAAGATATTGCCGTGACGGATATCGAGGAGGTGGATGATCGCTTCCATGCCAGACTCTCAGCTAAGAGCAAGACATACCGCTACCGTTTGCAGGTGAGCCCAATTGCAGATCCTTTTTCCAAGAGGTACGTGTACACATACCTGGATGCGCCACTGGACATCGATTCTATGCGGAAGGCGGCCAAGCTGCTTATAGGCGAGCATGACTTCAGATCCTTCTGCGGCAATAAGCATATGAAGAAGTCGACAGTGAGAACAATTACGGATATCACCATTGACTCCGTGTATGATTCCCATGGGGTAAAAGAGATTGCGATTGACTATACTGGCGACGGTTTTCTCCAGAATATGGTGCGGATTATCACAGGCACACTGATTGAAGTTGGTACTAACAGGCGTACACCCGAGAGCATAGCTGATACGCTGGCAGCTCTTGACCGCGCGACTGCTGGTTATACTGCTCCACCACAGGGACTGTGCCTTATGGAAGTCCAGTATTAAGTCCAGTATTAAGCCCAGTATTAAGTCCAGTATTAAGTCCAGTATTAATGTTCAGTATTAATTTTTCCTAAATAGTGTCCTTTTTACTGAGGAGATTCGTATTACATATCAGACAGCAGGAAATGCAGTCGGCTACACAGAAAAGTGAGGATGATGATTATGATGAAGAAGAATTTAGTTAAGATAATGACAATACTTATGGCAACAGCCATGGCAGCAACAATGATTGCCTGCGGCAAGACAGAAGAAGCCGCTCCAGCCGCAGAAGTGGTAACAGAAGAAGCAGCAAGTGAGGAAGCCGCCGCAGAAGAAGAAATTGTTGGCATGGGAAATCCAATTGAAGAAGTGGATTATGAGAAGCTTGTGGAAGTAGCAGGCATGGAAGTATTCCTTCCTGATAATGCTGAAGATCTGACATATCTTCTTATCAACAACGAGCTTGGTGAGATCAGATATACAACAGAGGAAGGATCCACTAAGATGACTCTCAGAGCTCAGAAGCTTGACGAGTTCACAGATATCTCCGGTCTCTATTATGAATGGAATGATGAGTCAGAAGGAACTCTCTGGGATTATGCTAGCAAGGAGATGGCCGCAAGAACAGATGAGGGTGATATTCAGGTTGTTCTCTGGTACAACCAGTGGGCTGGAGTTATGTACTCTCTCTCAGCAGAGGCAAATGACCTTGATGGCTTCGATGTATACGGTGCAGCAATGAATCTTATGCAGCCAGCAGAGACGGACATGGACTACCCTTCTAATGAATTAGAAGTGAGAACAGGTAAGACATCCTTCGAATCATATGATGAGATTATCTCACTCCTTGAAGGTGACGAGGCTTACGCACTTGTTAAGGTTAAGGGCTATGACGGTGATGTTCTTCTTGTAGCAAGCGGAGTATTCGATAACTGTGATGGCGAGAATATGGCAGCAATTGATTCAGTAGCATATACCAAGAAGGCAAATGGCACTGTAACAGCAGATATTTGCCTTGCTACAAATGGAACTGCTTATCCAATCTCTATCGACGATGCAGGTCTTGTATACTGCTTCGGACATCATGAGATCAACGAGTATTGCTATGGTGATAACGGAACTGATGATGCCAGCATGATTATGATGAAGTATATCTCAGTTACAGAGTTCGATGATGAAGGATATCCAACTAAGATTGGTGGCTTCTATAGAGAGAATAATTCAGTAGTTAATGATGATATTAAGGATTATGCTGAAGATGATGTTGATATGTTCAACAAGGTATTTGATGAGTTTGCAGCAGCTAAGGTTGTTAACTTCACAACCCTTGACGGTCGTGTGGCAGCGCCAGTTAAGTAAGACAACAAAGCTGATATAATAATTAAAATGAATAAAAAAGTTAGAGCCGTGGACGATCCCACGGCTCTTGCTATTTCTTAGTATTAAATTATCTAGTTAGACAGAATCTCTTCGATTCGTTCGATAAGTGTCTCCCTAGGTGTGGTCTTAAGTACATAGCCTGCCGGCTTAAGCTCCAGTACCTGCTTAACTATAGCAATATCATCCTTGGATGTAAGGAAGATAACAGGAATATCCTTAGTCTTCGGATTGTTCTTAAGTATCATGAAGAAGTCCGCACCACTGCATTCAGGCATCTCATAATCAAGCAGAATTATATCTGGCGTATCCTTCTCAATCATTGGTGTAGCCTTCATGGCAGAATTGGCAACCTGTACTATATAGTCGCCCTCAAGCCATTCCATCATGGTACGAAGGGTCATACCCGAATCATCTACTACCAAGACCTTGTGAGTAGTGTGTCGTTTCTTCTCTCGCTCGCATACCTTTTTAACCTTGTCAGCAAGTTCCAGAGGTGGCATTGGTCTTAGGAATTCATGAATAAGAACACTATCCCCCAGCTGCTTCTTCAGGAACTCATTCTCCTCGGTAAGTCCGAAGCAGACTACCCTTCTTTCATGCTCAATACATTTGCTCTTAATGGTCTGAAGCATATACAGGTTCTGTTCCAGCTCGTCCGATCCAAGGATGAAGATTAATGTAGACTCCTTGAAGTCCTCATCTGTAGGAATATCCCTGAAGGGCAATACAAGACAGCTGACACCTTTTATTATAAGTGATGTCTCAAGGGATCTGATTACGAATCCATTGCTATTCTGAGCGATTAATATAAGGTCTTTCATTTCTATCCTCTTGCGTACAATTGCTTATATGAATACTATCATATATTGGCAATTTCTTCCATAAGCTTATTAATAAGAATCTCTGCATTATCCGAGTCAAGATTACTTACATATCCTTTAAGTCTGCTCATATCCTCCTCCAGACTCTCTGGGAACTGGTATTCATCAATCTCCTTCATGACATCATCAGCACCATGGACATCGAAGGCCTGCATAGCATCATTAAGCCTTGTAAGTAAGTCTCTGACCTCATCCTGATGGCCCTCTATAGACTGCTTATCAGAAGAATCTGTCAAAAATGATAGCAACTTAAGCTTACTCCTATAGCTATTCCAGCTATCGAGGAAGTAAGGCGTGACATCAAGGACCTGGCCAATATTGCCATCACGGGAGGCATATTCCAGGCTTGCAGCGCTTCCTCCTAAGAAATAGCCACCAATCAGGTTGGCTTCATTCTTCATGGCATGAACCTTAATACGGTAATTGCTTAGTGCACTGGCATCATCATTATCATCCTTAAGCTTA
Organism: Lachnospiraceae bacterium UBA1718; assembly: GCA_002317245.1. GTDB lineage: Bacteria > Bacillota > Clostridia > Lachnospirales > Lachnospiraceae > Colinaster. Next base: position 15,006 of record DCIU01000150.1, on the reverse strand, counting down.
TTAAAGTAGTAACTAAGCTCCTCGGCCTCAACAGCAATCATGTTATAGAAGGTCTTAATTGCATCCTCCAGAGCCTCACTGCTGCGGTAATGAAGCATAGCATAGTTCCAGTCAATACCCTCTACCATTGGAAGCTCTTCCCTAACTTCCTTGTCCTCTGAAGACTTAATCTCTGCCATACTCAACTCAGGATTATCAGATTTAATTAACTTATCCTCAGGTATATACCTTCGGAGCATATTCTCCAGCATCTCAGGTATGATAGGCTTGGACATATAATCATCGAAGCCAGCACCGACATAGTATTCCTTAGAGCCACTAAGGGCATTGGCTGTAAGTGCAACATATACACTTGCATCCTCTTCCTTGGGCCTCTTCTCCCTAATATGCTCTAGCACTTCTATACCGTCCATATCTGGCATCATATGATCCAAGAAGACAATATCGTAAGAATTCTTATCAATAAGCTCAAGAGCCTCCAGGCCAGAAGCAGCCTGATCAATGACGACGCCTGTCTCCTTAATAAGTCCGCAGAATACGTCCCTGTTCATCTTATTGTCATCTACAACCAGCACATAGGCCTCTGGAGCAGTGAAGGCTGACTGATAGCTGAATTCCTCTGCTTTTTGCCTGATGCGGGCTGTCATATCACCAAGTCTTGAATAGTCGCTAATCTGCTGAACCAGGTCGAAGTAGAAGTCCGAACCCTCGCCATACACGCTCTTCACCTTAAGTTCAGAGCCCATCAGATTAAGGAGCTTGGCTGTGATACTAAGGCCCAGGCCCGTGCCTTCGACACTTCTGTTACGCAGCTCAGTAACTCGCTCGTAATCATCGAAGAGCCTGCCGATGTCCTCTTCCTTAATGCCAATTCCTGTATCCTTAACGGAAAAGTGAAGGTTAACTCTGTCCTCTTCCCTCTCGCCAGATACCGTAAGCCTGATGCCGCCCTCGTCTGAATACTTAACAGCATTGCCCATTATATTTAAGAGAATCTGGCGGATCCTTACGTCATCACCAATAAGTCCGCTTGGAAGACTACTATCTACATCTATAACAGTCTGAAGACCCTTGACCTCAGCCTTGATTCTTATCATGTTGAAGACATCGCCAAGAAGAGTTGCGAAGTCATATTGAACCGGCTCTATATCCATCTTGCCCGACTCAATCTTACTGAAATCCAGAATATCATTGATTAGGGCTAAGAGAGTATTGCTGGCAGTGTAGATATTCATAGCATACTCACGGATGTTGTCATCCTTGCTCTCTCTTAGAATCATTGTATCCATTCCAAGGACAGCATTGATAGGTGTTCTGATCTCATGAGACATACTGGCTAAGAAATTGCTCTTGGCCTCGTTGGCGCTCTTAGCGAGCTCTGATTCAATCTCCAGTCTCTCCTGAGCTCGTCTATTGTCATTAATCTCACGACCCTGCAGTACTACGTAGATTAAAATGATGGACATGGTTGCACCAACCTGACCCGTTGACACACCATAGAAGGCAATCTGAATAACGCTGGCAATAAGAGGGAACAAAGGATAGAGGGCAATTGCTCTCTTCTCCCTCTTATCAACCTCTGAGGAACTCATTAACAGTATTGGGAATAACTGGCAGGCATATACGTATGCCCAGTTGAGGGCTATGTAGCTTCCTCTATGATAGAGATTGCTCTCATCGATATAGAATATCAGCTTGGTCACAGGGGTAATAACATTGGCAAGCAGTATGGCAAGGCCGAATCCTCCAGTCGTCCAGGATATCCAGGTACCCACCTTTCCCTTAAGTACGGCAGTACTGAAGAGTACCCACTCAAAAGCTAACATAATCATAGACACAGAGTAGAGAATATTGGATATCCATATAATCTCCCTTGCTCCTGTGAAGGTTGCTCCCCTGAATACGCCCGCAAAGAGGTCTGATAAGCAGTAGACAACAGTGGTCACAAGCATCAAATTGAACAATACTGAACGCAAAGTATGGTAGTTATACCTTGGTATACTGAAGAGTATCAGCCCTAATATCAGTATGCAGGTTAGATTAATCTGAATGTAATATATATCAATTGACATTATTTTTCCCTTATCTAGTAAAAAAGGCGTACCCAAAGGTACGCCTTGCCTATACGTAGTCTGCTCTATAATTACTTGATTGAGCTCTCAAGGCTCTCAGCAAGCTCTAAGCACTTAGCAAGCTTCTCTCTGATTGTATCAGTCATATCAAGATTCTCGCTTGCTACAGTATCAGATGTGTTAACACCATCTGTAATAACCTTAATATCAGCCTCGATAAGCTTAAGTGTCTCAGAAATCTTCTTAGCTGAAGCACCTGAATCATTAGCAAGCTTACTCATCTCAGAAGCAACGACTGAGAATCCACGGCCAGCCTCACCACTACGAGCTGCCTCGATTGTAGCGTTAAGAGCAAGAATATTAGAATGAGCTGCGTTACCACTGATGTTCTTAACAATTGTACCAGCTGTCTTAACATCTTCACCAATGCTCTCTGTCTGAGTAGTAATCTGTCCAAGAATATCATTAACCTTGGCAATACCACCAATCATATCGTCAACAGAAGTCCCAATCTCTTCTACAGCGCCCTTGAATTCCTTAGCGATAGAGCTAATAGCATCCTTCTCAGCTGCTGAATGTGAATATACAGCAACACCAGCGACCTCACTGCCATCCATAATTGGAGCAAGATAACCTTCGAAAGCTGTACCCATAACTTCCTTAGGAAGATAATTATACTTTCTAACGCCTGTTCTAAGGACTTCATCGAAGCCACCGCTTGGATCTTCGAAGTGATCTCCGATATTCTGAAGTGGTTCTGAACCTGCTGGAATCTGGTAACCTACAACTGTTCCCTCAGTATCAAGGATTAATACATAGGATGTATCGTCTAATAACTGATAGAAAGCTGGTAACTGCTCTAAAAATTTAGCTAATGCTGGATTAATCTGTTCGTAATCAATTGTCATATGTGGTCCCTCACAATACTTGTAGTTATTTGAATTGTACAAATATTATATCATTTGTAGACAAAATTTAGTAACTTTTTTTGATATTTTTATGCAATTTTTGTTACTTTAGCTCATATACCCTTGTCTCATATGGCTTAAGCACCTTCTTATCGTGACTAGCATAGTTGCAAAGGACTAATTTACCATGGAGGTCCTTATATTCCTTAGGGATTAGCAGTGGCATTCTGTGCTCTGAGAAGGAGCATATCACAAGCACTTTTTTCCCCTTATAGCTCCTCTCATACTCATACAGCAGGGGATCCTTCCTGAAGAATTCCCTATAATTTCCCCACAGAATAACATCACTATTCTTCCTGTATTCAAGGCATTTCCTGTAAAAATTGAGGATACTGAGCGGATCATCCTCTTCTACCTTAACATTGATCTCGGGATAGTTGTCATTAACATAGAACCATGGCTCCACTGCAGAGAAGCCTGCATGCCAAGAATCGTCCCACTGGACTGGAGTTCTGGCAGAGTCACGGCTGGAATGATATATACGCTCTAATCTCTTCTCAATTGCTTCCCTGGTATGGAACCTGTGGTAATTAGTCTTGGAAGATACGTCCACATACTTATCTATGGAGTCAAGCCTTATATTGGTCATACCAATCTCCTGCCCCTGATAGATAAATGGTGTTCCCTGCTGGAATATGAAGCTGGCAGCAAGCATGGTTCCACTCTCTCTGTGGAACTTCTCATTACCATACCTGCTGATTACCCTAGGATGATCATGATTCTCAATATAAAGTGTATTCCACGCTCTTCCGTTAAGTTCCTTCTGCCACTTACTGTAAGCCTTCTTAAGCTTAACTAAGTTAAATGGTCTGTGGATATATTCAGTGAGGAAGCAGTCTGCCATCATATGATCGAAGTTGAACATAATATCAAGCGTCCTGTTCTCTCCCTCCATGTATCTGAGTGCTGACCTTGTGGTGGTCATTGGTCCCTCTCCTAACAGGAAACAGTCATATTCATTACATACTTCTCTAAATTCCCCTAAGTATTCATGAATACGAGGACCATCCTTATAATATGGCATACCATTGGCTACAGGTATGAATGGAAGGCCGTTAGGAAGACCATCTGCCTTGGAAATGAATGTAATGACATCCTCTCTGAAGCCATCCACTCCCATATCAAGCCAGAAGCGCATAATGCTCTTAACCTCATCCCTGACCTTAGGATTATCCATATTGAGGTCCGGCTGCTTCTTGGCAAAGAGATGCAGATAATACTGGTCTCTCTCTGGCATATATTCCCAGGCCTTGCCTTCGAACATGGAATCCCAGTTATTAGGAAGCTTGCCCTTCTTGCCATCCCTCCAGATATAATAATCACTATAGGGATTATCCTTGCTCTTCTTACTCTCAATGAACCATGGATGTTCATCCGATGTATGGTTGATAACAAGGTCCATTATCACCTTAAGTCCAATAGCGTGGGCTTTGTCCAGCACCTTCTTAAACTGGTCCAGGTCACCATATTCAGGGTGAATATTCTTATAATCAGATATATCATATCCAAAGTCTGCATTAGGTGACGGATAGATTGGTGAGAACCAGATTCCATCAACTCCTAAAGATTTAATATAGTCAAGCTTGTCATATACACCGTACAGATCGCCAATTCCGTCATCGTTGCCGTCCTTGAAGCTTCTGATCCATATCTGGTAGAATGACATCCCCTTATACCATTCACAAGCCATATACTTACTAATCTCCCCTTAGCTTATTTTTTGAAAAAGCCGTAGCTATTTCATCAGACATCTCAGCGAAGTATTCCGCGAATACAGGTGTCTTAAGTGTAAGTTCCCCACTCTTCTTCATATCAATAAGTTCGCCATATCTCTCAAAGGCAATATGAACGCTGTCAGCCCATGAGATATAGAGTTCATCCATTGCATGCTGACCTACGTCTGCCACATGATCAAGGTCAGTAGATACTCTCATTAGAAGGCTGGATAAGTCTTCTGCATTCTTATCAATTAAGAATCCGTTCCTGTCATCTGTAACGCCTTCTGCTGCACAGCTTCCCTTTATTAGAACACTGGCAAGTCCGCAGGCTGCTGCCTCTCTTACAACAATTCCGTTAGTGTCGAAGGTTGACGGGAACAGGAAGAGATCGGCTCTTGTATTCCATGCTCTGAGAATATCTCTGTCGTAGATTGGGCCAGTGAAGATAACCTTGTCCTCACCATCTGTATTAAGCAGTCCCTTCTCTTCAGCCAGCTTATTAAATCTGTCATAGTCTCCGCCACCGCCAACGAATACCATCCTGAAGTCGTAACCTCTTTCCTTAAGAATAGACATTGCATCCAGTATTACCGGGATACCCTTGTACTCAATTATTCTTCCTACGAAGAGGAATACTGGTATGCCCTCTGGAAGATCATATGCCTCTGTGGTCACCTTAACACCAGCAGCATCTACTCTGCCCTTAGGAAAGTCAACCCCATTATTCATTACCCTGTAGTCGCCCTGGTAACCCAGTGACCGCATGTTTTCCCCTGCTCCTTCACTTACTACCCAGACCTCGTCGCAGGCCTCAATATTCTTAACTAAGGCCTTAGTTAGTTCCTTCTGCATCAGTTCCGTCTTGACGGCTCTGGCAATATCCTCGTCGAACTTGGTATGGTAAGTGAAGACAACCGGTGCGTCCGTCGCAGCTCTTAGCATTCTGGCAATGAAGGTAGAGGCAACAGGACAATGTGTGTGAATGATGTCCGCATCAAAGGCCGACATATCGCGTAATTCTCGAATATCAAAGGGATTACCCGTCCTATAGCCAAGGGCCACCTTGGTTGTATCGAAGCTCTTATATGGCACCACCTTATATGGATATACCGAATAATCTGTGCCCGGGTACTCCGGTGTACATACGCAAACATCAGCAAGCTTATCGTCTGTCAGTACACCTGCATAATTAAGTACTACGTTTGCCACACCGTCAATAATGGGTGGGAACGAATCGTTAAGCAATGCAACTTTCATTAGTTACTCCTTCCGCAATCTGTCGCGTCATATCAAAAATAAAATATTATTCGAATTATAGCTCTGGTATACAATAATCCCTCATATCTGGCAGATATCTCTCTACACACTCCCAGATAACCACATCAGGATTATACTCATCCATTAGTCTGCTCTCATAGTCCTTAGTTCTGACCCAGTAGACATTCTTATAATAATGTTCGGCGGTATGAATCATAGCGTCACCGAAGGAATCACCAATGATAAATAGCGTCTCATCTCTCATAAGGGATGAATCTACAGAATCTTCTCTAAGCGTATATGTAACATCACTGAATCTGTCAGTGGTTCCACTTATCTTGCATAGGTCGCCAACGAATCCAGGACTACTGTCGAAGACAACATCCGGGGTGCTCTCACTTGTACCATACAATGCCCGCATCACTTCCTGAAGTGCCATAAATGAGCCTACTTCAGTCCAGTGGGTATCGGTCTTGTAGAACAGCGGATACGAATTCTTATTAACAAGCATAGTGTCTGTAACATCTATGTATGGATACTTGCCAGCTATCATGTCACCACACTCACTCTGGATATAGTCACTAAGTTCAGTAAGTCTTGATGAATTATTAATCTTAGCCACCGTGTCCGGCATATATTCGCTGTATACCTGTTCTTTATTAGGCACCGTAAGAATGGCATATTTAATACCCTTCTTATCAAGCATGTCTCCAAGGCTAGCCATATTACTGACTATTGTCTTAAGTTCATCCTCATCAAAATGATTGATTCCCATGTAATCGTATAGGGGCTCGCCATCAGTAGTAACCTTATAGAAGAGCCAGTCATTCTTACCCAGCAGCACCTCGGTGGACTCCATATATGTACCACCAGTAAGTGCCTTGGTAAGGCCAGTGTTTAACCTAATCATCTGGAATCTTCCAACAATTGCCCCAGTGTACTGATCTATCGGTATTCTGTTTTTCACCATTTTAGCCAGGCTTAAGAGCGGAATAATAATAATGACCGCCATGAAGCCGATGGCAATAATCAAGTTTCTCTTTTTAGTCATGCAACACCTAGAAGTTGAAGTATATAAATGGACTGTAAGCATTATTTATGATAAAGGATATAGATACTATAACAGCTATGCCAAGCACCACCGCATATGCCACATTCCATGCAAGCTTATCCTTGTATCTCTCCTCAAGATAATCAAGAGTTGGGAAGCATCCAATTAGCGCAAGCACATAATATACTACATTCTGCTGTAAAAATGCGAAGACTGACTTATCAATAATTGCTCCACTACCTCCACCGAACATACCCTTAATATATATGACTGCTTCAGTCAAGCTGTCGGACCTGAATATAACCCATCCAATGCAGACAATAACTAGTGTATATATATGTCCCCACCAGGATTTTCTATCAGGGCCAATTCCACGAAGCTTCTCAATTACCATTACTAAGAAGTGCAGCATTCCCCATATAAGGAATGTCCAGTTAGCACCATGCCAGATTCCTGTTAACAGCCAGATAATGAATACATTGAATATCAGTCTTCCCTGGCTCACTCGTGATCCGCCAAGGGGAATAAAGACATAATCTCTGAACCAGCCCGTTAATGATATATGCCATCTACGCCAGAAGCCTGTAAGCGAACCGGCAGTATAAGGATGTCTGAAGTTCTCCTGGAATTCAAATCCGAACATCCGGCCAAGACCTATGGCCATATCTGAATAGCCTGAGAAGTCGAAGTATATCTGTAGTGAATATGAGATTGCGCCAAGCCATGCCAGGGCAACGGAGGCTTCAAGTCTGTCCCCTATCACAAGTCCCCAGACCGCATCTGCGACTATAGCCATGTTGTTGGCAATGATAACCTTCTTCACTAATCCCTTCAGGAACCTTACAAGTCCCTCCGAGAAAAGTGGCAGCGACTCTCTTCTATGATCGATCTGTTCTTCTACAGTATTGTAGCGAACTATAGGGCCTGCAATTAACTGAGGGAAGAAGGATACATACAGAGCTACCTTAAGCGGATTACGTGTAGCGGTAACAGTACCCTGATACACATCGAAAACATAGCTCATCGCCTGAAATGTAAAGAATGAAATGCCTATTGGAAGTACAACGTTCTCAGCAATACTTATACTGCTGCCAAAGGCTCTGTTAATCTCTGAAAAAATGAAGTGGGCATACTTAAACCATCCTAAAACGCATATATTGACTATAATAGTCACAATCAAAATGCACCTACGGATGGTTTCATTTCCCCTGCTGCAATATCCCAGTGCATAGCCTGCAGCGTAGTCAAAGAGTATTACTCCTATCATAAGGAATACGTACACTGGCTCACCCCAGGCATAGAATATGAGGCTTGCAACAAGAAGCCATATATTTTTAAGTGTCACGTTCTTTCTTAGTAGTGCATAGTATACTGCCACAACCAGTGGTAAGAATGCAAATAAGAATATTTCACTTGGAAATAACATAATTAATTCCCGTTAATCCATCTTCATATAAATGAAGCTGTCGTCTATAATGTGATCCAATTCATAATCAGCATTACATACATAGAATATAAGCCCCTTATATCTGATTGGTACCTGAACCGCCTGAGAGACATAGGATATATACTTGTCTGGCTCTGACTCTGGTGTTGGAACCGGAGTAGGCGTTGGACTAGGTGTAATCTGTGGAGCAGTAATAGGTGTTGGCGACGTAGCCGGCTGTGATGAAGCACTTGAGGTCGGTGCCGCCGTCGGTGTTGGTTCTGCTGTTGGTGATGGTGTCGGTGATGGTGTCGGCGATGGCATAATCACTTCGCTCTGGAAGCTCTGAGTCGCTTCAACTTTTTCCCTTGTTCCATCTGAATATGTAATATAGTCTGTCTTGGCATACTCATTAAGGCCAAGATAGATATCTGTGTATCCCCACATTACTCTGCTTGGCTTATCCATAGAGAAACGTACCTTAACTTCTCTCCACTCATAGCCTTCCTTATATGGATGAGTTGGGTCCTCTGAATACTTGGTATAGCTCTCAACTGTAACGGTACCATTAGATATTCTGTCATCAACGCCAGTTATTGTGCTGTAATTCTGCTTGGAGCCATTAGTAAGGTTGTAGCTAATATTAGTAAATGGCCCCTCAGCATAGGATGTAAGAGCAGATCCTTCTGTCGCTCCACATACAGCGCAGGTCCTTGGCTCATTATAATTAGCTGCTACCCACTGGTGACCAATTGTTGTGCCATCTGTCAGTCCGCACACGGAGCAGTGCCTTGGCATAATGCAGGTTGCCTCAATCCATGTATGCTCTGATACATCACCATTAGTGGCTCCACAGACTGTACAGGTGCTTGGGCTGGTGCAGGTGCTCCTGCTCCAGATGTGTCCCATTGGCTCGCCCTCCTGGTAACCACAGTACTTGCAAGTCCTTGGTTCAGTACAGGTAGCTTCAAGGAATTCATGATCAATTGGACTTCCATCAGTCTTACCACAATCCTTACAGGTCCTAGGAGCCGTACATGTAGCGTCAGCCCAATCATGTACAAGGCAGCATCCTGTCATTATGAATGATGTACAAGCAATTACTAATGCAATTAATAACTTATTTCTCATTAATTATTTATGCCCTTCTCAACACATTCGTGCATATACATTACAAATTTATCACCTGGCATAGGCCTGCAGAAATAGAATCCCTGCATAAGCTCGCAACCCTGAAGCAGGTCAGTCTTAAGCTCAGAGAATTTCCTTGCAACGGTCTCATTCTCTATACCCTCAACGAGTACCTCCTTGCCCATCTCCTTGAACATCGAGATCGTATCCTTAATAACAGTCCACATTACCGGATTATCAATCTCCTCAACGAAGCTCTTATCAAGCTTAACCTGTACGAAAGGAAGTGAAGTAACTCTTCGGATATTTGAGTATCCAGTTCCATAATCATCCAGGGCGAACTGAATGCCAAGTTCACTTAACTTCTTGACATTATTACCTACAACTGCAGGGTTAATATCCGCTGCTGTCTCGGTAAGTTCCATTCGCAGTTTATCTGCCGAGAGATTATATTCTTTCAAAAGTGATGTCACTTTGTCTATAAGATTAATCTCAATACACTGTGAGGCAGAGAGATTAAGCTCTATATACTTAAGTCCCAGAGCTTCAAGATTATTATCGGATATGAAGCGGCATACATCTCTTAAGACGAAATCACCTATCTCATGGATTGCTCCACTCTCTTCAGCGACAGGAATGAAGAGATCTGGTGGTATATATCCATACTTATCGTCCTTAAGACGAATCAGTGCCTCTGCACTAATATATCTCTTCTCCTCAATTGAATAAATCGGCTGATAATACATCTCAAACTTATTGTTAGTAAGTGCATTTCGAATGATATTATCTAATTCATTTCGAATTCTGAAGTCCTTATTCTCTCTGTAATCAGCATAATTGATTACCTTTCTAGAAGAGCCAATTGTCTTATAGAAGGTTGTCGCCAATGTGACCATAGTCGAATATTCATCAATATCTTCAGGACATTTTGCAACACACAGTATGGCCTCAGAATTAATCTCGAGATGATCCATGGACAGTGTGTCCTCGAAGTATCTGCTTATGAAGTTGGCATATGCTATTGACCTGTCCCTGTTAGTATCATCAATAAACAGTGCATACAGTCCATTCTCAAGATAATATACGTCGACCTTATAGCCGATTGTTCCTGCAATACTTTCGAACTGTCTTGACTGAATCTTCAGATACTGATAGAACCTCTCTCTTCCCAGATATACCTGTATACTACTACTATTGATAATCTTAACGAATACAACTGAGAATGGCTTCTTTGTCTTGGCAGCAGCGTATGCTCTCTCTAAGGCACGATAGTACTTAAGAGCACCTGTATCTGGATCAACAGGGTTCTCATTACGCTGAATAACTATTACGTAGAACATTAATCCAATTGCGACAGCAAAGTTCTCTACCAGGGCAGTACCAATTCTCCACTGAACAATAAGGGATGCGATAATTAATGGGAATAATACAAATAAAACTCCCATCTTGGCTTTGTTAATAAGAGAGCGATACTTAATAATTATTATTGTTCCATTAATTATGTAGAGAGCTGCAACAATATAGAATACAACTATGTATGAGCCTCGCTGATAATGCATTTTATTATCAATATAGAATACCTTATGCGTAAATACATTGGTTATCAGCAGGAAGAAGTCAAGAAGAACAAAGAAAGCCCACAGGATGATATTCATGAATCTATCTTTGAATATATGCCAAATATCTAATGAAACCATTATGAATAGCACATATATCGGAAGCAGCAGATTATGCATAGTAAAATACACATAATTGCTAAAGTATGCCAGCATCAGATTCCTGTATGTCGCTTCAACTCCATTGGTATATATGGCAGCAGTCATATCAGACAACGAAGAAAACAGACCCACATACAGCAAAAGCAGAAGAATCGAACTGCTTCGACTCTCTTTGTGGCGTTCTTTATGTATATTAATAATCATTACTATGAAAATAATCGATGCCGCTACATCATAATGTATGATATTAGCCATTACATACTCCTATAAGTTACTTATTATTATGCTCATTAATAAAGCTTACAAATTCTTTCTCAGGAAGTGGCTTAGAGAAGAAATATCCCTGGATGTAATCACATCCAAGCTCAGCAAATCTCTTGAGCGCCCTCTCGTCTTCTACACCTTCTACAAGAATCTTCTTGTTCATATTCTTAAGAAGAGTAACCGTATTGGTAATTACTATCCACATCTGTGGATCATCCATCTCGTCTACTAATGTCTTATCTAACTTAACAATATCAAGAGGAAGTGACACTACTCGCTTGATATTAGAATAACCTGTTCCATAGTCATCAAGCGAGAATGCGAATCCCATATCAGATAATGCATTAATATTCTTATCTGTTACCTCAGGATCATAGTCGGCAGCTGTCTCAGTAATCTCGAGATTAATCTGAGAAGCATCAACTCCTGCCTGAATCATTGCCATATTGAACTTAGTAACAAGGTCAGTCTCAATACACTGGGCAACCGACAGATTGATTTCGATATATTTAAGTCCAGTGCCCTTATACTCGTCACTGGCAATAAATCTGCAAACATCCTTAAATACAAAATCACCAATCTGGTGAATTGCACCACTTTTCTCAGATGCTGGTATGAAAAGTGCTGGCGAAACAAATCCATATTCTTCATCAATCAGTCTGATTAAGGCTTCGGCTGAAGTAAACTTCTCCTCCTTAATCGAATAGATTGGCTGATAATACATCTGGAATCCATTCTTCACAATACCGCGTTTAATAATGGCATCCATATCATTACGCATCTTGAAATCTTTGGTAAGTGAGACCTCTGACAGATTAATTAGTTCCTCTGTATGGGTAACCTTAGTCTCAATATCTGTGATGAAGCTTACTAAAGACTCCACGTTCTTAATGTCTACTGGGAACCTGAGATAGCATACTATTGGCTCAAGCATAACCTCCATACTTCCGAGATCCACAGGATTCTTGGCATATTCAAGGATTTCTCTACCGAATTCAATGATTTTCGACTCTTTGTCAAAGTCTCCACTAATTATGAAGGTTCCATTGTCAATAAAGTAAATATTGGAAGAACTCTTAAGGGCCGCCTTACCACTCTCAATCTTACGGGCCAGTTTTCTAATTAGTACTGTGTATGTATCAAAGCCCACACTACTGTTAATACTCTTATGGTTTACATATTTGAAGATGAGCAGTGACATTGGTTCGCCAAGATCATAGATCTTTCTCATCTGGTTATTGAATGCACTGTAGCTGTATACTCCTGATCTGTAATCAATATATACTTCCGGCCTCTGCACTCCAATGGAGATAATAACAAGCACTATAGCTGTTGCAAATAAGTCAATATGAAGTTCACTTCTATACATCTGAACCAGTGCCGCAATCATATTGCATGGCATGAAAAGAAGCAGCTCATAGAATCTCTCGCGTTCAATAATCTTCCTTGAAGCAATCAATTCTGCCATTGCCAATGCAAAATAATATACTGCAATTACATACAGGTATTTAAGCCACGGGCCATGCATGTAGGCCATCTTATAATTGTAATAGAATAATTTGTGATTGAAAAAATTGAGAATAAGCAGAAGAACAATTACCAAATATGGCACTGCCCATAAGAATACCAGAACTTTATTCTTTTTATATCTGCTATATACACCAAGAAGCGATGCAATGTAAGCGACGAATAGCGGAACAGTAATATTTCTAAACAGAAAAAAAAGGGTATCAACCATTGGCCTGAATCTGCTGGTAAAACTATTAATTGGAATAAGATAACCGTATGATTCGCCAACAATATCTAATATAGTACCCATTAGAAGGCATACAACCATAAAGCAGAATATATTATTAGTTCTGCCGATAACAAGCTTGCGGATATTAAACGCAAGAAGCAATATAATAAGCACAAATATTGTACACACATCATAATGCAGGTTGGTTACCATGTTTCCTCCTATTTTTCAGTTTTTCCCCAGGTAAAATTCTCCTTGCCAGCACCAATCTCAAAATGCAGTCTGGCAATTCCAAGATCAGTCTTAACGCAAGGCCCTCTACCTGCAGTCATATATACCTTTTTGCCCTTAAGCTCAATCTTAAACTTTTGCTGATTCAAAGCAGTTGGAGCAAGAAGCGCAAGTCTAACACCCTCTCTAAACCAGTTAGGCATATTTCCATCAGTCTTAATAACATCAGTAATAGGCTTAGACTTATGAGGAAGACCAGGTGTAATACCATAACCCAGAGCGATAACCATACACAGCTTTTCACCCTCACGGATTCTAAAAGCAGACTTAACCTTAGAAAATGTAATCGCAACCCAGCATGTATTAAGTCCAAGCTGCTGAGCCTTAAGAACTAAATACTCTCCATAGTATCCGCAACGTTCTTCAAAATCAGCGGTGTCCTTACCTATAAGAGCAATATAATTCTTACAGCCTGAGAAATGGCCATAATGTGCTCTTGGGCCTGAAAAAGCCTTAGGCTCATTCAAAACTAACTGAATATTAAGTCCCGCCTTCTCATTACATTTTTCAATACACTTATTAAGAGCAGTAACAATGTCCTTAGGAATTGGCTTATCTTCAAATTCCCTTACGGAGTGTCTCTCAATAATAGCCTCTTTTAATGTCATCGTATTCCCCTTAGATATACTAAAAAAGAGTTAAGTCGTTCTTAACTCTTAAAAAAATGCTCCGGACCGGACTTGAACCGGTACGGTGTCACCACCGTGGGATTTTAAGTCCCATGCGTCTGCCAATTCCGCCACCGGAGCGTATTATTTAATAAATGGGACCTACAGGGCTCGAACCTGTGACCCTCTGCTTGTAAGGCAGATGCTCTCCCAGCTGAGCTAAGATCCCTTGGTTTATAAACGACCCAGACGGGACTCGAACCCGTGACCTCCGCCGTGACAGGGCGGCGCTCTAACCAACTGAGCCACTGGGCCTAAATCGTTTTAAAAATATATGGACCTGCGGGGACTCGAACCCAGGACCGACCGGTTATGAGCCGGTTGCTCTAACCAACTGAGCTACAGGTCCGCACAATGTGCATATCTGACAATAATATTGTCAAAGCCGATGATCGGACTCGAACCGATAACCTGCTGATTACAAATCAGCTGCTCTGCCAATTGAGCCACATCGGCGAA
>DCIU01000150.1:0-137 GCA_002317245.1 Lachnospiraceae bacterium UBA1718 | reverse complement strand
ATCAACAGCCAAACAAATGACTCCAACGGGAATCGAACCCGTGTTACCGCCGTGAAAGGGCGATGTCTTAACCGCTTGACCATGGAGCCGCATGGGTCTAATTCCTAAATAAAAAAACTCCCCGAGTTGGGTTCGAA
>DCIU01000034.1 GCA_002317245.1 Lachnospiraceae bacterium UBA1718 | reverse complement strand
TTAAGGATGGAATACTTACAATTACGCTTGCTAATCCATCAGCTGATAAGACCAATGAGCTTGAGATCGACCTACTTGCTAAGGATTCATATGAGGTGGTGGAGGCCAACGTGCTTACAGCAGCCGACATTCATGACCATAATACCTTCGAGAATCCGGAAGTAGTTACCGAGAAAGCTTTTGATGCTTACGAGATTAATGGCAGCAGTATTAAGGTTACACTTCCTTCATGCAGTATTGTGGAGCTGAGAGTTAAGTAAAAAAGATGGCGATTAAGAGGCAGGAGAAAACTAATAGAATAGTAGTACTGCTGATGGCTATAGGGGTATCTGGTATTCTTGCTGCCTGTGGTGGCAAGAGCAAAGTCGATTCCGGCGTTGCCATAAGACCTAATGGGGGAGTAATAGCTGGAGGAACAGCTAATATTGCACCAGGTCAGGATGGCAAGGCGGAGGGATCATCAGACAATAAGAAGGATTCCGAGAAGGAGAAGGTAATTAAGAATATCTGCATTCTCTATACAGGTGATGTACATGGTTCTATTGCCAATGCTGGTAAGGGTGACTTCTATTATGATGAGGAGAATCTGACATATTCATCCCTGACAGGATATAAGTATGAACTGCAGTCCCAGAGCAATGCCGTATTTATGGTAGATGCAGGAGACTGTCTGTATGGCAGCGATTATGCTACCAAGGATGAGGGAATGGCCATAGTTAACCTTATGAACGAGGCTGGCTATAACGTGGCAGTTCCAGGGGATCAGGATTTCATGTATGGCATGGACAGATTCCTTGAACTTAGTGAACAGAGCCAGGCAACATATATATCATGCAATCTCTATAGTAAAGAGAATGGTGTGGGTCTGTTGCCAAGCTATTGTATACTTGAATCAGGCGGAGTGAAGGTGGCCTTTGTCGGGGTGACGACCCCGGACGCTGTAGATGAGAAGAGTAAGTCCTATGAAGCCTTTCTTAACGAGGATGGAGAGAAGGCTTATGATATACTCTACAGTGAAGAGGGAGACAAGCTTTACTCAGCTGTTCAGAAGGCAGTTAATGCTGCCAGAGACCAGGCTGATTATGTGGTAGTAATTAGTCATCTGGGTTGTCAGGTATCTGAGGATATGACAGCCCGCCCGGAACCACTCACTAGCAAAGCGGTTATCATGAGTACTAAGGGCATTGATGTTTTCATTGATGCTCATGCTGGTAATGAGATTGAGAGTGAACTGGTACCCAATATGGCAGGTGAAACAGTGGTGCTGACATCTGCTGGGAAGAATCTTGAGGCTTTTGGAGAGGTTAAGATATCTAAGAGTGGCAAGATAAGTGCCAAGCTCATTAAGGATTATGACTATCGTGCAGATAAGGTATATGAGCTTGAGAAGGAATATATAGGGGAATAGTAGTAATGGAAAAAAGAAATTCGTTTAAGGGATCCTTGGGATTCGTGTTGGCGGCAGCAGGCAGTGCTGTAGGACTTGGCAATATATGGAGATTCCCATATCTTGCGGCTAAGGATGGTGGTGGACTCTTCCTGTTCGTATACATCATTCTTGCTCTTACCTTCGGCTTCACACTTCTTACAACAGAGGTTGCCATTGGTAGAAAGACCAAGCAGAGTCCACTTACGGCTTATGGCGTTGTTCATCCTAAGTGGAAGGCACTTGGTATCTTGGGTTGCCTTGTACCAATGATTATCATGCCATATTACTGTGCAATTGGTGGCTGGGTAATTAAGTACTTCACTGTATATCTTACAGGACAGGGCGTTAATGCTTCACAGGATGGCTACTTCGGTGGCTTCATTACCAGTGTATGGGCACCAATTATCTTCATGGTAATCTTCCTTGGAGTATGTGCTTACTTCGTTATTCGTGGTGTCAATGATGGTATCGAGAAGATGAGCAGGATCATCATGCCGGCTCTTGTTGTTCTTGTACTTATTATCTCTATCTTTGCGCTTACAATTAAGTATCAGGACCAGGATGGATTAAGAACTGGTCTTCAGGGCTTTAAGATATATGTTGTTCCAGACTTCACGGGTATTACCCTTAGCGGCTTCTTATCAGTAGTGCTGGATGCTATGGGACAGCTTTTCTACAGCTTATCAGTAGCTATGGGTATCATGATTGCTTATGGTTCATATGTAAGTGATGACTCTAACCTTGTTAAGTCTATTAATCAGATTGAGATCTTCGATACACTTATCGCCTTCCTTGCAGGTGTTATGACAATTCCTGCAGTATATGTATTCATGGGAAGAGAAGGTATGTCTGCATCGGGCCCAAGCCTTATGTTCGTATCATTACCTAAGGTATTCGTGGCAATGGGACCTATCGGCAATGCTATTGGTATTCTTTTCTTCGCAATGGTTCTTTTCGCAGCCATTACAAGTGCTGTATCAATCTTAGAGGCTGTTGTATCCAGCATTATGGACCAGTTCAAGGTTAACAGAACCAAGGCGACTGTCATTGAGACTCTTATAGCCCTTGTTGTTGGTATTATTGTCTGTCTTGGATATAATGTACTCTACTTCGAGAAGACACTTCCTAATGGAGCTGTTGCCCAGGTTCTTGATATTCTTGATTACATCAGTAACAACATCTTCATGCCTGTTGCAGCAATACTTACATGTATTCTTGTTGGCTGGATTGTTAAGCCTGAATACATTATTGGTGAGTGTACTAAGAATGGTGAATCCTTCGGTCGTAAGGGCTTATATCAGGTAATGATTAAGTTCGTTGCGCCTGTTTTATTATTCGTATTATTAGTTAAGGCTCTTGGCCTTATTCCTAATTTGTAATTGGTCATGCAGGATATAATTATTGGTAATATATTGTCCTTTGGCTCGGCCTGCTTCACTGTGGCAGCCAACTGGACTAATAGTAAGAGCAGAAGCTATATGTTCCAGTTCTGGCAGTGCCTGATACTGGCGGTTGCTAATTACTTCTTTCACTCCTATGCGGGTATCACCACCCTGGTGCTATGTGCCCTGCGTAATCTTCTGATCGGAAGAGAGAAGTATAGTAAGAAATGGTGCATATTCTTCATAATAGTGATTGGCACAGTAGGCCTTATTGTCAATAATAAGGGCATAGCAGGAATCCTCCTTGTGATTGCCACTGTTGGCTATACCTGGGGAAGCTACGTATGCGAGAAGCCCATGGCGGTAAAGACCAACATCTTCATCAATCAGCTCTGCTGGGGAATATACGAGGCCTTTGTTCTGGACTTCGTATCATTAATAACCGAGATCGTCACAGCCAGCGTGCTGCTAATCTCAATGATCAGACTAAAACTACATAAAGAATGAATTTTGAGCCCTAGGGACGTTCCTTAGGGCTCATTTTTTCTTCGCTTGATTACAACTATTCTGATAGAGCAGAGGAAGTCAAGGTTGCCGGAGGCACCCTTGAAGAGGGCTTGGACCTTGACTGATGCTGCTATATCAGGTACAAAATCTTCGCGAAGTAAGGACAGTAAAAATGCCCGGGTTTTCTTTTTTTATTAGACAAATTATGGTAGAATTGTGAGTGTATGTAAATTGATAAAATGCTATTAGTATGCAGAGTTGTGAAGAGGACAGAAGCATACGGGAAAGGATATTAAATATATGGCACTTAGTAAGAAACCAACGACAGGAATGAAGGACATTCTTCCACAGGAGATGAAGATCAGAGATTATGTGATTGGTGTAATCCAGGAGACATATGCACAGTTCGGATTCACTCATATTGAGACTCCATGTGTAGAGAATATTGCTAACCTTAACTGCAAGGCTGGTGGAGAGAATGAGAAGCTTATCTTCAAGATTATGAAGAGAGGCGAGAAGCTTAATTTAGAGACAGCTAAGGAAGAGAATGATCTTACAGATTCAGGACTTCGTTATGATCTGACTGTTCCGCTTGTTAGATTCTACTCTAACAATTCGGCAGCACTACCAAGCCCATTTAAAGCACTTCAGATTGGACCAGTATGGAGAGCAGACAGACCACAGCGTGGTAGATACCGTCAGTTCTACCAGTGTGATATTGATATATTAGGTGAGGCTAGTAACTTAGCAGAGATTGAGCTTATTACAGCTACAACAACTACACTTGGCAAGCTTGGCTTTAAGAACTTCGAGATCAGAATTAATGAGAGAAGAATCCTTAAGGCTATGGCGGCATATGCTGGCTTCCCAGAGGACCAGTATGACGAAGTATTCATCATCTTGGATAAGATGGATAAGATTGGCATGGATGGAGTAGAGGAGGACCTGATTAATCATGGATTCGCTGCCGAGAGCGCTAAGAAGTATCTGGCATTATTCAAGGGATTAGAGGACAACAAGGCCAATGGTCTTGAGTACATTGCAGGTGAGCTTGGCGACTTCCTTGATGCAGATATTAGAGCTAATCTTGGAGAGATTATCGACTCTGTAAATGCAACTAAGGCAGCACAGTTCGAGGTAGTATTCGATCCTACACTTGTACGTGGAATGAGTTACTATACAGGCACAATCTTCGAGATTGCTATTCCAGAGTTCGGTGGCAGCTGCGGTGGCGGCGGAAGATATGACAAGATGGTAGGACAGTTCACAGGCCAGGATACACCAGCCTGCGGATTCTCAATCGGTTTCGAGAGAATTGTACTTCTCTTACTTGAGAATAACTTCCAGATTCCTGATGAGAAGGAGAAGGTGGCATTCCTTATAGAGAAGGGTGTGGACTCAGACAGATTAAGCGAGATTATGAAGGAAGCTGCCGCGCTTAGAGCAGAGGGCAAGCAGGTATTAGTATCCCGCATGAACAAGAACAAGAAGTTCCAGAAGGAGCAGCTTGAGACACAGGGTTATTTCGAATTCAAGGATTTCTACAGAGAGACACTGAAGAATTAGTTAGATGAGCAAAAGAAGAAGAAACCGTCCTATGAGGTGTAAGGAATTCATCAGGCTTATACCAGACTGGCTTGATGATGCACTTGTTGGCAAGCAGGCCTATAAGTTCCTCTATCATATGGACCACTGCAGTGAATGCAGGGAAGAACTTCATATTCAGTTCTTAGTTAAGGAAGGTACCGCCAGACTTGAGAGTGGCGCGGGCTTCAATCTTGATAAGGAACTGGCAGCCAAGGTTGAAGATTATCGCAGATTCTTAAGAAGACGTGATATTCTTAATCGCATTGTGTATGTAATGGAGGCTATCTCCGTTGCAGCCATTATATTCATTCTCGTCCTCGTATTCATGAAGATGAGATTCTAGTTGAAAGAGAGTATTTAATGAGCAAGCTTGTACTCATAGATGGACATAGCATAATAAACAGAGCATTCTACGGCGTTCCTGATCTGACTAATGCATCAGGTCTGCATGTGAATGCAGTATATGGATTCCTTAATATCATGTTCAAGGTTATTGATGATGAAGGACCGGACTATATTTGTGTGGCCTTCGACCGCCATGAGCCTACCTTCAGACATGAACAGTACGCTGAGTACAAGGGCACCCGTAAGCCGATGCCTGTGGAGCTTAAGGAGCAGGTGCC
>DCIU01000086.1:1528-2742 GCA_002317245.1 Lachnospiraceae bacterium UBA1718 | reverse complement strand
TACTTTTTATCTGCCACGGCAACATATGTCGTAGCACAATGGCTCAGTCTGTATTTGCATATCAGGTAGCTAAGAAGGGGCTGGAGGACTGCTTCGAGATAGAGTCTGCCGCCACAAGCCGTGAGGAGATAGGCAATACACCACATTATGGTACTGTGGGAAAACTGAGAGAACTGAATATTCCTCTCGTTCCACACAGAGCAGTGCAGATGACGAGGGCCGATTACGATTACTATGACTTCCTTATAGGAATGGATGGCTGGAACATCCGTAATATGCAGCGCATCGCAGGTGGCGACCCAGACGGCAAGATCTACAGTCTGCTACAGTTCGCTGGAAGCACCAGAGATATAGCGGACCCATGGTATACTGGCAATTTCGATGATACTTACAATGATATAGATGAGGGACTGAGAGCCTTCTGGAAGTACCTGGACCAGAACCAATTAGTATAGAAGAAAAATGATAGGAGGTCCACTGTCCTAGGGGAGCGCTTCGCGTCCCCTTGACTTGGCTACGCCAAGTCCACCACAAAATGACACTCTGACCCCGTCCCCCCGGGTCATCCGTGGTTCACCCACATCTAGTCCCATCAGGCACCCCCATCCACAACCCCTTGTGAAGGCCAAAAAGTCAAGGGAAATACAGCAAAAAAACATAGAAAAATTCGCGCCAAAAGCATTGCGAAAGCCTTAAAGTTTCTATATTCTAATAAGTGCGCGGGGTCAGGAGAAGTGCCGACTAGGCATCGACCACAAGACCCAGGCATTATGGGGTTGGGTATATGAAAGTTATAGGTGCAAGTAGCAGAGGCGCGACCAAGCACTACGAGACGTACAAGTCTTGGCGTGAGCACTACTTCGTAGATTATGGTGTAAATATTGCAGATATTATGTATGCAGGTGTCGTGAACGGCAAGTTCATCCAGGTTTCCCTGGGTGCCCTCTATGAGCTGGGCGACGACAACGAATGGCTGGCCAACAAGCTCCGCCGAATTACCTGCAAGCATATATATTCGGGCACTAATCCAAGAATGGAGATTCTTGATCAGATTGACGATCAGCTTAGAATCGACATTCCTCTTGGTAATCAGCTCCAATCAGTATCGCTTATCTAATCACTATATCAGCTAATTGATATAGTGATTTTTTATTGTCTTATGGTATTATAGGAGGAGTGAAGAGGTGAGATAATGAAGAAGAATCTGGTAAAAA
>DCIU01000086.1:0-1455 GCA_002317245.1 Lachnospiraceae bacterium UBA1718 | reverse complement strand
GCAGCCAACGCATCACAGTCCATCGCTACAGGAATAGATGTATCCAAGTATAATGGCGCAGTTAACTGGGGACAGGTGGCAGCAAGCGGTGTAAGATATGCCTTCATCAGAGTAGGCAATCCGCAGACAGGTCTCGACCCACAGTTTGCCGCCAATATGAGAAACGCAGCGGCAGCAGGCATAAGAACAGGAGTATATTATTACTCACATGCAACCACCGTAGAGGCTGCAACCCTGGAAGCTATGCAGACCCTTAACTGGATTAAGGACTATTCAGTTAACTACCCGGTTGTATACGATGTTGAAGCCGGTGGCCAGAGAAGCTTATCAGCAGCTCAGATGCAGGCTATAGTTAATACCTACTGCAGTATTATCGATGCTGCGGGATATTATCCAGTTGTATATTCATATAAGAGCTTCATGCAGACCAAGCTTGGTGGAATTCCCTGGGATAAGTGGGTAGCCCAGTACGGCAACAGCCTTGATTACAATGGCGCAGCCTTCTGGCAGTATACTAATAAAGGAAGACTCCCAGGCATTAACTCCAATGTAGACATGAACTACCAGTTCAAGAACTACGACCAGTTAATCGTATCCGACGGTTTCGTACCACATAATGGTTCCATCAGATTCTACGCTGGATGGAAGATGCAGACAGGATGGGTAAACCTCGGTGGAATTAAGTTCCATATGGATGATCTTGGTAATCTGCAGACGGGCTGGTTCATTGATAAGGACAACAAGATATACTACCTGATGCCAGGCGACGGTCATGCAGCAATTGGCGTGCAGGCAGTAGACGGAGTTACATATCTTTTTGACATTAATGGTGTAAGATGCACAGGCTTCACAACAATCGGTGATGCCACATTCTACAACGACCCACTGACAGGAGCCCTTCAGACAGGCTGGTTCATAACACCAGACGGCAACACATATTATGCTGAGGACACTGGTGCAATTGCCAAGGGCGTATATGTCATCAAGGACGTAATATACTACTTCAATGAGAAGGGAGCCTTAGTGCGTAACGGCTCAGTAACAATAGATGGAATTAAGTTCGTGACAACGGCGGATGGTATCATCCTCCCAGCCACACCATAAGGAGGCAAGATGGCAAGAGTATTAGTTTTTCTGGCTAACGGATTCGAAGAGATAGAGGCGCTGACAGTAGTTGATCTGCTCAGACGTGCCGGCGTGGATACAAGAACAGTATCTATCACAAGCGATTATGCAGTTACAGGCTCACACCGTATCACAGTTGAGGCGGACGAGCTTATCACAGAGACCGACTTCGGCGAGGCTCAGATGATTGTGCTCCCAGGCGGTATGCCAGGCACCAAGAACCTGGAGGCAGATGACGTGCTGATGGGTCAGGTGGATGATTATATTGATTCTGACAGATATGTGGCAGCAATCTGTGCGGCACCTACAATTCTTGGTCACAAGAGCAGA
>DCIU01000119.1:8020-10068 GCA_002317245.1 Lachnospiraceae bacterium UBA1718 | reverse complement strand
TCCTTTGAAGTTCATGCAGGCGAGATATTTGCTATAGCTGGTGTGGCTGGTAACGGTCAGGTAGAGATAGCTGATGCCATTGCAGGTATGCTGAAGACAACATCGGGAAGCATATATTTGAATGACATTGATATTACCCACCGGTCCATTAGAGAGAGAAACCATAATAAAATGGCCTATATTCCTGAAGACAGACATAATACAGGTCTTGTTATGGACTTCTCCGTTGAGGATAACAGTATTCTCAAATACTATAATGATTACTGCATCAAGAACGGGTTCTTTATTGACAGGAAGTCTACCCGTGCTCTGGCTAAAGCTCTCATTAACCAGTATGATATCAGATGCTCCCAGGACGTTGATACAATTGCAAGATCAATGAGTGGTGGTAATCAGCAGAAGGTCATTATAGCAAGAGAGATTGAGATGCCATCATCGCTAATGATATTTGTCCAGCCAACAAGAGGTCTTGATGTTGGCGCTATCGAGAATATCAGAAAGCAGATAATTGAGCAGAGAGACCTGGGCAAGGCGATTCTTCTAATATCTCTTGAACTTGATGAGATTATGGATATTGCAGATACTATCGCAGTTATATATAACGGCAAGATTCAGAAGCAGGCACCAGCTAAGGAACTTACAACCAATGAGGTTGGTGAGTTCATGATGGGTGTTCATGGAAAGGGGGTAGCGACTAATGAATAAGTTAAAGAAGTTTTTAGAAGCTATCGCAATTCCTGTTGCAGCTGTTATCATTGCCCTTATTGTTGGCGCAATTATTATTAAGGTTACAGGTAGTGAACCTGGCCTGGCATATAAGAGCCTCTTACAGGGATGCGGAATTATTCCTAAGAAGTCATATGCTAACTTCAAGGGACCAATGTCCGATTTTACAAGCTTTGTTAATTACTTTACCCCAATGATATTTGCGGCCCTGGCGGTTGCAGTAGCACTCCGCTGCGGACTCTTTAACATTGGTGTATCAGGACAGATGCTGGTGGCGGGATTCACTGCAACAGTTATAGTTGGTTATACAACTACAATGAACAGCATTGTTGCCAAGATTCTGGTAGTAGTAATCGGAATTGTTGTTGGCTCAATTGCGGGAGCTGTTGTTGGATTCCTTAAGTACAAGTTCAACATTAACGAAGTTGTAGCTACTATTATGTTCAACTATATATTCCAGTATGTTATTAGCTTCTTCATTAATACATACTATGTTGATCCTGTATCAAGACAGTCCAAGCTTATCTCTCAGACAGCCCGACTTACCCTCATGGATACAGTTGTAGGCGGTATTAAGATGGATCTGCCAATCGGTATAATACTTGCTCTTATTGCAGTAGTGCTCGTCTATATACTGCTCGAGAAGACTACACTTGGATATGAACTTAAGGCAGTCGGTTTTTCAAGAAGAGCTGCAAAATATGCAGGTATCAATGTTGGTAGGAGCGTTGTACTTGCCATGACAATATCGGGTGCCCTTGCAGGACTTGCAGGCGTTACATACTACCTGGGATATGTTGGATCGATCCAGCCTAAGGTATTAGTATCAACAGGATATGATGCAATCGCTGTATCACTTCTTGGTAATAATAATCCATTCGGTATTATCTTCTCGACAATACTGATTACTATTATTTCCAATGGTAGTACATATATGAAGTCATCAGCAGGTGTTGAAGCTGAGATTGCTTCGGTTATTACAGGTATTATTCTTATCTGTAGTGCAAGTAATGCATTCGTTAAGAATTACATAGAGCAGAAGAGAGCGGAGGTGAAGAAATAATGGATACAATTATTATTGATGGATTATCATTCGCCCTTCCACTTTTCATTATGGCTATTGGTGGAATTTATTGTGAGAGAAGTGGTGTAACAATGTTAGCCGTTGAGGGTCTTCAGGGATTTGGAGCCTTCACAGGAGCCTTAGTTGCCTTTATTTTACAGCAGTCAATTGGAGGTTCTTCTAGAGTGCCATTCTATGTAGCTATGGTTGTGGCAGCTCTTGGTGGCGCCCTGTTCTCACTGCTTCATGCCTTCCTTTG
>DCIU01000119.1:0-7793 GCA_002317245.1 Lachnospiraceae bacterium UBA1718 | reverse complement strand
GTGGCATGGTTCATTATGTATAAGACACCATTTGGCCTTCATATCAGAGCCTGTGGCGATAATCCTCATGCTGTGGATGCGGCAGGTGGTAACGTATTAAGAATACAGAGACGCGCAATTATGATATGTGGTGCACTGTCAGGAATTGGTGGTATGTGCTTCGCATATTCTATATATGCCAACTTCTCAAGCAGTATCTATGTAGGATATGGATATCTGGCAATTGCAGCTCTTATCTTCGGCAACTGGAAGATTATGCCAACTCTGGGTGCATGTATGCTGTTCGGATTCGCAAGATCAGGTGGATATAAGGTCGTTGGCTTGCTTGAGATGCCTAGCTCATACCAGGATCTCGTTATGACACTTCCATACATTATTACACTTATTCTTCTGATATTCGTATCTAAGAATAACGGAGCACCTAAGGCTCTTGGTGTAAGCTATAACAAGGGAGGCAGATAATGGACTTAAATTCAATTATGCAGATGAAGGGGGCATGGGATACCTTCACTAAGAATCATCCCAAATTCCCTATGTTCCTTAAGGCTGTAATGAGCAAAGGAATCAAGGAAGGGACAGTAATAGAGGTGACTATTACTGATCCGGAAGGAAATCCAATTGGTACCAATATAAAGGTAACAGAATCGGATTTGGCACTATTTGAGACACTTAAAAGTATGAGGTAGAAAGTTATGTTAAGTGGTGATGTACATAAAGAACAAGAGGCGATAGAGAGACAGACTTACCTGCCGGAAGAGAGTGAGAGAGAAGGCACATTAAGTGAGTATAGTCTATCTGATAATAAAAATGATGACACTAAATTACACGAGACAAGAGTTGGTATGCTCAAGTCCAATGCTCTAAATAAGCTGGAAAAAGAGAAGAAGGGCTACACTGAGAAATATGTGGCGACTAATAGAGAAGAGATAATTACAACAAAGGATGAACTTAATGCCAGCCGATGGGGATTTTTCTCGGGTAATTCTGCAATAATGATGGATTTTAAAAATGAATTAAATTCTCTTTGTGATGCCATTGAAGAAGAATGTATTAGTGACAAATTTGATGAAAATGTTTATTTTTACCAGGTTGGACTCATACTTGAAAAGTATGATAGTACAATAGAAAAGGCCAATATATATCTTGAAAAGAGAAAAAATCCAAGAACAGAAAATGGTAAGAAGAGATATGAGATGGTTAGGAAGCTTCGTGATAATTTAGTTGTCGAAAAGGAAAGATTCCCTGAAGCAGCCCGAAGCCTTTTAGCACAGCATAATATGGAGGGCGTTACCTGGTCAGATGTAACCTGGGCAGATGCGCTTAAGTATGTTAGAGCCTTCAAAATACCTAAAGGAAGCTCTGCGAGTAACAATGGCGCTGATAGCAGACGTGAGATTACAATAGAAAGAAAGAAATATTATTATAAAAAAAGTGAAAAAGTATCGATACTTGATGGTGACCATAATGGTTTCTTCAATACAAAAAAGAAAATTGAAGAAGGGAAAGTAGTCTATAGAGATGATAAGGACGATGTCATAGAATTAAGTAGTAAAGATAGAAAAGCTCTGGTTGAGGATGGAAAAGAAAAGTTCATCGCATTTATAGATAAGGCAATGGACAATTATTCCGGCGAAGAAAGGGATGATGAATACAATAACCTGGAAGAATTAAGAGGATTCAATAATACGCTTCTGCGTGTTATTGACAAGCTTCCAGAAGAATCTATTAAGACAGAAGTGCTTGAAAGATATCTTATGGCAATTGGTAATTTTTACTATTCAAGTGCCGAAGATGGTAAAGAGGATTATATAAAACTGTGGGACGAGCTTAGTAATGTCTACTACCATGCTTCAGAACTTGAGAATAGCCCATATGGAATTGCGGATGATATTTCCGATCATTTAAACGAGTTTATAGATAAACTAGAAATTTTTGGTTCGGCTACAAGAGCTGCTTATGTCGGAAGACGTGCTGCAGCGGCTAAGATAGATGAAGGTTCCGATACTACATTAAGGAATGTTGCATGCAGCAGACTTGCTTCATTGTTGGGATTTGATGACCTTATAGCCAAATCAACTGCGGTTGTGACACGTGATTACAGCAGAGGAATTAACCATGGAAATATAATGGAAAAGGGCCATGGCGCCCCGCTTGGTTTTTTGATACGCCGTTATGAAACTGTAGGGAACCAGAAAATTAAGGGATGTGCCTTCACAAGAAGAGCTGCTGATAAGGCGGTTGCCCTTTCAATATTCGACTATCTTACCGGACAGACTAACAGAGGCATTGAGAATATGTTATTTGAAGCCAGATTTGATTGGGATGGTACTTTGATAATTCAGGATTTGTATGGAATAGATAATGATTATTCTTTTGGAAAACTTATGCCTGAGGAACTGGACGGTGGAGGCTATGAAAAGATGGCTTCCGTTGCTGATATGAGTGGGGGACAGTACAGTTTAATGAAGCTGAATTATGGCGAATATCAAAGATTTGGGCTGATAACAGAAAATGATGTTGAGTTAAAATATTTCTTCTCTGATTGTGGAATTAGAGACGAAGAATATGCAGCATTTGAAGCTAGGCGTAAACAATTTGGTGACTACATTAATGAACATATTAGTGAAGTTCGTGATGCTCATTATGGTGATAAGTTAGAACATCCAAAATGGAATTCCACAAAGAATGTGAAGAATGTCGATCAGCTGTTTAAACAGAAGAGAGGGCATGGAGTCTTCGGCGTTATTAAGGAATTTGTCAATTTCGACACTATTAAGGTCGTAGACAACTAAAAATAAGCAATAAAATAAGAGCTTTGGGGAGAATATCCTCAAAGCTCTTATGTATTTACTCTGTTACATTGGTTGATTAATTATTATACATTGAATCTAAAGAGGATTACGTCGCCGTCCTGAACGACATATTCCTTACCTTCCATACCAACAAGACCCTTTTCTCTTGCAGCAGCCAGAGAGCCAAGATCAAGGAGGTTCTTGTAATTAACAACCTCAGCCTTAATGAATCCACGCTCGAAGTCTGTATGAATCTTACCAGCTGCCTGTGGAGCCTTAGTACCCTTCTTAATAGTCCAGGCACGACACTCGTCCTCGCCAGCTGTAAGGAAGGACATAAGGCCTAAGAGATCGTAGCTTTCCTTTACTAACTTATCAAGACCAGAAGATTCAACACCCAGGTCAGATAAGAACATCATCTTCTCCTCATCATCAAGCTCTGATAATTCTTCCTCAAGCTTAGCTGATACAACGAAGCACTTAGAACCCTCTTCGGCAGCAAGAGCCCTTACTGCAGCCACGTACTGATTGCCAGCACCATCATCAGCCAGATCATCCTCAGCTACGTTAGCAGCATAGATTGTCTTCTTGCTTGTTAAGAGGTTATAACCATCAAACCACTTTACAAGGTCTTCATCATCTGGAACTTCGTAAGTGCGGGCCATTTTACCAGACTCAAGGTGAGCCTTAACAGCCTCCAGCATCTCAAGCTCCTTGGCAAGTGTCTTGTCCATTCTTGCCTGCTTGGCAACCTTGGCAATACGTCTCTCCAGAATCTCAAGATCAGAGAAGATAAGCTCAAGATTGATTGTCTCAATATCACGTCCTGGATCAACGGAACCGTCTACATGGATTACGTTGCCATCATCGAAACATCTTACTACGTGAACGATTGCATCAACCTCACGGATATTGGCAAGGAACTGGTTGCCAAGACCTTCGCCCTTGCTCGCACCCTTTACAAGACCAGCAATATCAACGAACTCGATAACAGCTGGAGTAACCTTCTTAGTATTATAGAGTTCGCCGAGCTTATAGATACGCTCATCCGGAACCGATACAACACCCACGTTAGGATCGATTGTGGCGAAAGGATAGTTGGCTGCAAGCGCGCCAGCCTTAGTGAGTGAGTTGAATAATGTACTCTTACCTACATTAGGAAGACCTACTATACCTAATTTCATCTGAATCTCCTGTTTGAATGAAAATTTGTTTTAATCTAAGATACATCAATACACGACATACCGATTTAGAATGATAGCACAAATCTTATGAAAACTCAATGATTTGCCAATGTTTTCGTCTGTGCACCATGGTGCTTTTATGCTAAAATAATAAGTTGAAGACATTACTACGGGTGTATTATGAACTATTTACTTCGTGAACTTGATATGTCCTTAAGGGATGAGATTGACAGCATAAAGAGAGAGAGCAGCAACTATTCGGCAGCAAGCTCTTTTCTGTCTATGTATATGTGGCGAAATGTCTACGGGACTCAGATTGTCTGCCAGGACGGCTTCTATGCCCTTAAGCTTAGGGGAGAGGATAATACCTGGTTCTTTCCAACGGGTGAAAATGAGGCTAAGAAGGCTTTTATTGAAGACAGGCTATTGTCTGGCAACTTAAGACTTCTTTTTGCTACTGATGAGGATGCTAACCTGATAAATACTTATTTTGCGGATAAAATCAGGGTTACTGAGGCAGCTGATGACTCTGAGTACCTGTATGATGTTAATGGCTTTAAGAATCTAAGAGGTAAGGAATATAGTCTGCATCGCAGAAAAGTGAATAACCTTAATAGCAGCTACAATTTGCAGACTGAGGAAGTAAAAAGTGATAATATTCACTATATTAAGAGTATTTTGGAGAATGCCTGGGGCGGAAGGAAGAAGAGCGGATACCTGATGACCAATGGAAACGAAATTGATACCAGTATCTTTGATAATATTTCAGATAATGGAATCTGGGGAGTTTTTACTTTAGATGGAGGCAAGCCGGTTGCAACAGTAGTGGGCAGCTTCTATACGGATAGTATCTTTGACATAATGGTGGCTGAATGTGACCATAGCTATGACAACCTTCTGCTATATTGTATGCATGCTGCTGCCCGGGAGCTGAATCCCAAAGTGCAATATATGAACATGGAAGAGGACCTTGGTATTGAAGGACTTAGAACATGGAAACAGAGAATTAATCCGGTAAAAATGATAGATATGTGGGAGTGTAATCAAATATGAAACTAAATCTTAAATCAAAAACAGTAGGACTGCTTATATTTGTATCGCTACTCCTTACGATTGGCTCCGTATTCATTTGTTATACTCGTTATACAAATACTATGCTCGTAAAATACAAGAAGGGTGCCAGCGAACTTGCTGCTACTGAGAGCTTGCTTTTAAATGAGCTTGGAATTGAAGATATGATAAAGCAGGCCAGAGAAATATATGATCAGGCCTGTATTGATTATGGCGGAGTACCCAACATGGATACGATGACTGAAGAAGAACAGGCAGCTTATTTTGCCAGGTATGATGAGGTTACCTCGTCTAAGGACTATATAGAGATGCTGGAATTCCTGCAGAATATGACAGACAGGAACTCGGCACTGTCGATCTATTTCCTGGTATTTGATGTGGAGAGAGAAGCAGCCTTTTATCTTGTAGATGGTTCCGATCCTGCAGTTACAGCTGTATGTCCATGCGGCTATACATGTCCAATTGAAGGGGATGGGCGTAATGAGATAATTAACAAGACTTATAATTTTCCAACAATAGATACAGATTATCCTGAATTCGGATGGATATGTACTGCTGTTGATCCATTGTTCGGCGCTGATAATCAGTTCCTTGGTCTGTCACAGGTTGATATTTCTCTTGAGCAAATCAGACTGGATAGAATAGCATTCCTTATCAGATTAATTGTTGTTATGGTTGCCTTTTCTGTAATCTTAACTATTGTTGCGGCTTATATTACCAATAAATCCATGGTTCGTCCCCTTAAGGATCTGGCAGATGCAACAACAAGCTTTGTAGCTGACCGAGACTCTGATGGAGCAGGAAAATTAGAGACCATTAAGATTAACACTGGCGATGAGATTGAGGCCCTGTATAATTCCTTCCTTGGAATGGAGAAGGAACTGAATCATTACATTGATGATCTTATGCAGATAACAGCAGAGAAGCAGAAGCTTGGAGTTGAGCTGGATCTGGCCACTAAGATTCAGGCGACCTATCTTCCGTGTATATTCCCTGCCTTCCCTGACAGGAAGGAATTTGATATATATGCCATCATGGACCCGGCCAAGGAGGTTGGTGGAGACTTCTATGATTTCTTTTTGATAGATGAAGATCACCTGGGATTAGTTATGGCTGATGTGGCAGGTAAGGGCGTTCCGGCTGCTCTGTTTATGATGATTAGCAAGACCATTATCAAGACTTATACTCAGGCGGGAGGAAGTATGGATCCTGCCGAGATATTAAGAATGGTTAACGATCAGCTCTGCGAGAATAATGAGGCAGAGATGTTCGTAACAGCATGGCTTGGAATTCTTACTATATCTACAGGAGCTCTTATTACTTCGAGCGCAGGACATGAGTATCCTGTTGTAAAGAGAGCGGGAGGGGAATTTGAGCTTGTAATGGATAAGCATGGGCTTCCACTGGCAAGTATGTCCGGAGTCAGATACAGGAATTATGAGACAATACTTAATAAAGGCGATATGTGGTTCGTTTATACTGATGGTGTTCCGGAAGCAACAAGTGCTCAGAGCGAGCTGTTTGGCAATGACAGAATGTTAGACGCTCTTAATTCTGCTCAGAGTGATGACTGCATTGAACTCATTGATACAGTCAGAGATGCCATTGACGGCTTCGTAAAGGAAGCACCGCAGTTCGATGATATTACCATGCTTTCATTTAGATATGATGGTATTAACTGTTAGATTATTCCAAGGTAAAAGGAGCCCAGAGATTGCCTGAAGATGATCCCTGGCCGGCATAGATTATTGAACTCTCTTTATCAGATTCATTATCTGATAGGGGGAGTTTTATTTTTATGCAGTCAACCCTGTAGAAGCTGCACAGAGCCTGTGACAGGGACTTTAACCTGTAAGCGGGAAGGCTGGTCTCGTCTATGTATAATATTCCTTCCTTGTATCTGCCGATGACATAGTACTCGCTGGTAGCATCAGATAAAATATCCATTACATCTTCGCAGTATTCCTTTTCAGTACGCATCAAATGGTAGAACCAGTCAGGATAGCAGATGTATTCGTAGTTAACGTTTTTTAGGTAAGCCTCTCTAAGTTCTTTTAGCTTGTCCAGGGTATAGCAGCACCTGGTAAGAACAGACTGGCATGACAGTGCCTTACTGGTCTGAACGGAGAGTGTAAGCTCTCTGCAGGTGTAAATAACAGGGAAATAAGTGGACTTATACCATTCTATCAGATGTGGAACACCAACAATGTAATAAGGGTCATTGCCAAAACTGCCTGTATGATATTCCACCATCGGTCTAAACAGATGCCTGCCTCTGTAATCCTTTGCGACACCGCCTGCATATAGATAGGCACACTTCCTGCCCGAACTGGTATGCAGAGGGAGCATATAGGAAGTGGCTATAATTACACCATCCTCAATACCAAGTACCACTTCAATGTGGGGAATGAAAACATCAAAGAACATATCGAGATAATCCTTTGAATCTCCAAAACATTCCATCCATATGCACTTAAGCTGATTAGTCTCAGCGGCTGTTAAGCTGTCACCACTTCGTAGGATTAGTTCGTACATTAAGTTGCCCTCACTTTTAAACAGTAATTATAAGTGTATTGAAATTAAGATATCTTCTGTAGTTGAAGTCCTTGGCCTTCTTCTTAACCATCATAATACCAATTCCTGCGAGCACATCAAAGTCATCGAGATTATCAGCGCTTACCTTGCTGCTTCTCTGTTCAAAAGGATTATAGGCTGTAGCGTTGTCTCGAATACAGAAGCGGACCTG
>DCIU01000126.1:163-7081 GCA_002317245.1 Lachnospiraceae bacterium UBA1718 | reverse complement strand
GTCTTGATTGCACCGCCTGTATAAAGGAGTGCCTCTGATAAAGTTGTCTTACCGGCATCAACATGAGCCAAAATACCTGTTACCAATTTCTTCATGGGCATATTATAACAGATAAATGTGATATAATCTTTTTGTGTAGAGAGTTTTTCAGATTAGGAGCATTAAAACCGCTCCGACATGAGGGTTAGTATGAGTTATGAATTATTAGAAGCCAGGGAGCTGGTTATTAAGGCTGGTCTTGCATTAGTTGAAAATGGACTGATTGCCAGAACCTGGGGCAACATCAGTGCCAGAATATCAGATACACAGTTCGTCATTACCCCAAGCGGAAGAAGCTACGACAGCTTAATCCCTGAGGATATTGTAATTGTTAATATCAAGGACTGTTCCTATGAGGGAGAGATTAAGCCATCCGGAGAGGTTGCAACCCATGCGGTTGTCTATCGCGAGAAGCCAGAGGTTAACTTCGTCATCCATACTCACCAGGTATATGCTTCAGCAATCTCTGTTATGGCTGATGATCTGGAGGATATCCATACATACAATACAAGTATTGATAATAATCGTCAGAATTACGAGCAGATACTAAGTGACACCCTTCCCTGCGCCAAGTATGCCATCTGTTGTTCAGATGCACTGGCTAAGAATGTACGTAACTGTATTCGCAAGAATCCCGAGAGCAAGTCTCTCTTCTTAAAGAGCCACGGTGTGCTCTGCATGGGAGCTGATTATGACGAAGCTTTTCTACTCTCGACTACTACAGAAGAAGTATGTGAGAACAGATATAATTACCTTGCGTCAAGCTTCTTAGAGACCGCTGACAGAACAGTTGATACTGACTTCGGTGAAAGCTACAGGAAGGATGGATATATCTTCCTTACCGTCGATGGCAAAGAAGCAAGCTGGCCTGTAGGTTATGCGGCCAAGTCCAAGAGAAGTGATGTGCCAAGAGGCCTTCGTGGTATTGCTATGCTCCACGACCTAATCTATCAGGACGTTAATGTTAATTACATTAAGCACGTAAAGACTCCATTTATAAATACAATAAGTAAGCTTGGTAAGGGCTTTAAGCCATATATTGATGATCAGGCTCAGATTATTGGAACTGATATTAAGAATATAAAGATTAGAATATTTAGGAATAAGCTACGAAGAATTCGCAGTATTGAAAAGGCAATTACTGATCATTCAGCAATTCTTGTTAGTTCAGGCGGCGCTATATGTACCGGTATAAGTGAAGATGATGTTGCTGCAGCTGCACTGGTTCTTGAGAAGGGATGTATGGCTGCTGTTATTGCACATCTTATCCCAGCTATTAAGCCACTGCCCCGTAAGACTGCCGCTCATATGCGCGATATATACAGGGACAGCTATTCTAAGCTCAAGGACTATGCCCTTACAGCTGCCACCCTTAAAGATATCGATGAGAAGGTTCAGGGTGGTCCTGCAGATACGCCTGACGCCATGGACAGTTCGCACAATCCAGAAAATCAGGATCAGTCTGATTGTTAGCCTCTACTCCACTCTTAATGGCAGTATACTGCTGAACAAAACCAGCACTTATAATACCAGTTGGAATGGCTACCATTCCAACTCCTAAAAAAGCTGTAATGATGGCAAGTATTCTTCCTGCAATGGTAATTGGGTATATATCACCATATCCAACCGTAAGCATGGCAGATACTGACCACCACATGCCAGAAAAGGCATTCTTAAAGGCTTCCGGCTGAGCTTCGTGTTCGAAGGAATACATAGCAAGGCTAGAAGCAAGCATCATAATGAATATCAGGCAGACACTTGATATCAGCTGATTACGTTTCTCATATAATACGCTCGTAATAACGTTGAAGGCATCATACTGGGCATTAACTCTGAAGAGTCTGAAAATTCTAAAGATTCTAAGAATTCTAAATGCGACAATTCCCGTAGAATAAACCATAGGAGTATAGTATGGAAGGAATGTAAGCAAGTCAATTATTCCATAGAAAGACACTGCAAATCGCAGCGCTGCCTTCACTGTACTTAAGTCTGTGTACTTCTGGTCTGCAGTCCATAATCTAAGAATATATTCCACAGTAAATATCACTACAGTTATCAATTCAATGGCATCTAACACATTCTCATACTTATCAAAGTAAGAGAATGTAAATGCCAGTGTAACTGCCAGATTAATCAGAATCATAGTAACAATGAAGAAATCAAAGAATGTACTTAGGAAATCGTTCCTTGTTCCTATCTCTAAAATACAGTATATTCTGTTTTTAATTCTGTCCCTATCCAGCTTCTTAGTTTCCATATTATTAAATCACAAATCTGTTGATCACATCCTTGAGATTAAGTGCCTGATCTGATAATGTCTCGGATGCGGCTGCCGTCTCTTCAGCTGCTGCCGTATTATTCTGAACTACATCAGAAATCTTGTTAACCTCATTCTTAACGTTAACTGAACGAGCTGCCTGCTCTGTTGTATCCTTATTAATCTTGTCAAAGGCTTCTGATATAACAGATGCACTGTCAACAACCTTGGACAGAGACGCGAAGGTCGAATCCGCACTGGTCTTGGCCTGCTTAACTCTGGCAATTACCTTGCCAATAAGTTCCTCTGTCTGCTTAGATGAATCGCTACACTTGTTTGCCAGATTACCAATCTCATCAGCAACAACTGCGAATCCTCTTCCATGCTCACCGGCTGAAGCCGATTCTACTGCAGCATTAAGAGCTAAGATATTAGTCTGGAAGGCAATGGAATCAATAGCTCCAACAATCTTACGAATATCATTAGACATGCTCTCAACATCCTTAACGATATCAAGGAGTGTAGTCATCTCACTGTTTCCAATATTAATCTGCTCATTAAGATCAGATAACTGGTCATTTACCTTCTTGCCACTCTCAGAAATATTAGCTACGCTGGCTGCCATATCATCTACATCCGTAGCCACCATAACAATTGAGTTAGCCTGTGCGACTGTTCCTGCAGAAAGGTTCTCAGCTGCATCAGAGAGCTCCTTGGAGCCAACGCCCACATGGTTAGCTGTCTCCTTAACCTCAGAGATAATATCCTTAAGTATAGCCTTGATATTATTAACAGATACCGCGATGCTGTTGAACTCGCCAGGATATGATGTCATATCAGCGCTGGTGAGGTCGTAGGACGCCATTGCACCAAGAATCTTATTAGTCTCGCCAACAATTCCCTTCATGGTCTGCTGGAGGTCACTGGTTGTATTAATAAGCAGTCCCAGTTCATCCTTGCTTGTCGATCTCTTTATATCCGAACTGAAGTCTCCATCTGCCACCTTAACAAGTTCGCCAACTGAGTACTCAACCTTCTTACTTATATTAACTGCATAGAGGCCTGCAATGAAGGCGCTGACAATAATAAGAATAACCTCAATTATTCCCATCTGCTTAAGGATTCCATTGGTAATCTTTCTGAAATCCCTTGATGGAGCCTCAATAACCATTGTCCAGCCATCAGTTCCATCGATTGGAGCATATGCACAGATATATTCAGCACCATCTGCCTCATATGTTCCGTCGCCCGCCTTGCCAGCTGTGATTGCCTTTCCAATCTCGCCAAGGCTACCTGGCTCATCTGCGAGAACGAGCTCATTAATAAGGTCCTTATTAGGATGAACAATAACCTTGCTGTCCTTGTCAACTATATAGGCAATACTGTTATCACTAACCTTCATAGATGCAACGATTGCATCCATGAAATCTACATCCATTCTGTAATATACAACGCCCTGGACTTCTCCGCCTGATGTAATGAGTGGAGCAGCCACACTGAAGCCATAAGCTCCTGTAAGCTTACTAAGAGTGATATCTGATATATTAACTTCGCCAGCCAAAGCCTTCTGAACATAGGCTCTGTCGCCGAAATCTGTTCCGTCCTTAAGGCTGACACCATTAATGTCAAGGATATTACCACTGGTGAATCCGTAATGCTCTGCAAGATCATCAATTCTGTTGCCCTTGGCTTCATTGGTAGCACCAGATAGGAGTACTACGTCTCTTCCTGTTGTCTCTGCAATACTGCTGTATATAGCAAGCAGCGACTTAACATTGTTGCCTCCAACCTCTGTTGATGATTCCATGTTGCTCTTAACATTATCAATAAGAGCCTGGTAGCTTATCTGTGTTGAAATAATACCTAAAGCCATAAGCATTACTGCAACGATAGCTCCAATAATTAGCTGCATCTTACCTCTTAGTTTCATAAGCGTCCCCCATCCAAATACTAAAAAATATCAAGAATCTCCATCGGAGAATTAACTACATATTCTGGTTCCTCTACACTGCCAAATCCATAGGCACAGAATACGATAGGTACTTCGGCATCCTTGCAGGCATTAGCATCCATCTGAGTATCCCCCACATAGATTGGGTGCTTAAGCCCATTGCGTTCACTAATCAATCTTATATTATCTGCTTTAAGAAGGTTCGTATCTCCCGGACAGAGATGATCCTTAATATATGGCCCAAAGCCCGTCTTCTTAAGCATCAGTTCAATATAGCCAGCCTGACAGTTACTTACGATAAAAAGAGGGTACTTCTTAGAAAGTTCTTCCAGCATCTCGCCAAAGCCTTCGTATACTATTCCGCCTCTTACTGCCAGATAGTCATGCTCATACTTGAAACAGTATGGAGCGAACTTAGCTCTCTCCTCTGCAGTCGCCTGTGGAAGAATATCTGCAATGATATCATCCATTGGAAGTCCAAATAGACCCTTTAATCTGTCAGCTGTTACTCTCTCCGCATATCCTGCTTCCTCAAGGGCTGCATTCCATGCCTCCTCCACAATAGGGGTAGAGTCCCATACTGTTCCATCAACATCAAAAATTATACCGTCGTACATCCAATCCTCCACAATTACAGCGACATTCTCTTCTGTACCTCAGTTGTCACCGATTTTCCCCTGAATACGCATATTCCAATGAAGATGACTACTGTAACCATAAGGCATATTGTCCAGGTAAGTGGAATATCCTTATGGAATAGATACATTACAATATAAGGCACTGCGCCAATGATAATATTGGCCAGCAGATATACTATCGCATTTCCCTGTCTATCAAGTAGTGAGAAGACCAGGTTGGCCACAAGCAGGGCCATTACAACTCCCGGAACCACATGCATGATTATTGGGTTAAGGAAACCCAGATACCAGCCTGTGAAGATTAGCAGGAGCACTATATGAATGGCTGTGTCTGTTACAATTGCGGCTACCACAACACTCTTCTTAAGGAAGTGACGTATAAGCAGCTCAAGAGTAATTACCCAGAGCACAACCGGCAGGCTCCAGTGCTTGCCTGTGTTAATATCAAGCAGGAAGTCCAGGGCTAAGCTTACAGAAGCAAGAGCCAGAACTAAGAAGAGCTGAAGCTTGTAGAAGAAGGACTGGAGTCTTAGCTTCTTCATCTCTGGCCAGAAGCTCACAGAACTCTCACCCATCAGGCCGCTCTGGCAGACTGGACAGGTCCTTCTGTTGCCGCCCACATTTATATTACAACTTGGACATTTCTTCATTAACGAATTACCTCGGAAGCATATACTGTAACTTCGCTTCCTTCCTCTCTAAGGGCTCCAATCAGCTTCCTTATAACACCGGTTCCCGAGTAAGCAGATGCTATGCCCATTACCATATCGTTACCGAAGCTGGTCGTAGTGATGAAGAGTCTCTCAGTACTACAATAGTCCGAGAAGCTCTGTATATATTCAGACATCGCCTCTGGAACCTTCTGTGGTCCCAGGTTAGACAATACGGCTGTAACAGTCTTGCTCTCCTTCTTGCTGAAGAACTTGACTACTGGCTGCTTGATAGCAAGGGGAACCATTCTTGTGAAGAAGAGTCGCTCCATGCTCTCATATCTGTTCATCTGCTTGCGAATCATCTCTGGAGTAACGCTTGCTCTGAGCTTCTCATCAAACATTTTTGATAAGGACTCTACCGTCTCCGTTCCATCAAACTCATGACTTACATCAACATTATTGAAGAAATTACGCATAGTCTCACTAGGATAGTAATTGCGAAGGTTGACTGGAAGCGTAATTGTAATTGGCTTACGCTTGGAGCTGAATGGCCTGTCCTTATTGATAGCTATCATCAGCTCTGCACCAAGGTAGCTTGTAAGGGTAACACCCATCTCCTTAGCTCTCTTAAGAAGCTTGTCTGTCTCGAAATGAATCTCAAAGAACTGAAGCTGATCATAGGGGAGCTTCTTGCTCATGATATGGTAGGCTTTCTTCTTCTTGTTAAGGATGTTCTTAGGAATTGCTCCATCTGTATCCTCGTAGAACTGGGCATAACTGTTACGAAGTCTGTCGTCATCTGATGCACCACCATCAAGGGATACCTCATCAAGCTTGCCCGGATGAGCAATCTTCAGATAATTAAGTGTAAGCAGCTTAATGAATCTAAGGGCACCTGTACCATCTGACAGGGCATGGAACATATCTATGTTAATTCTGTTGCCATAGTAAGTAACTCTGAAGTGAAGAATCCCTCTATAGTTATTGCCATAGAGAATTGGACATGCTCTGTCCTTATCCTCACTTACAATAGCCCTGACGTCTGTCTCCTCCATGTAATGCCAGAAGAAGCCTCTGCGGATTCTAACCTGGAATTCAGGAAGAAAATGCATAGTTGTATCCAGAGCCTGTTGTAAATACTCTGGATTAATCTCTTCATTAAGAGTACAACTAATTCTCATGACTCTGGTATCACGCTTATTATGATTAGCTAAGAAAACCTTAGCAACATTGTCTAATCTATACCAATCCTGACCCATCTATCTCAATCTACCTGTAATATACGTTGTTAATAAAAGCAGCTATATTGTCCACTGCATGCGCCGCCCTTGGTAATGGCATCTGCTGGAATACATGCCAGCCTCCCTGATATACCTCAAG
>DCIU01000126.1:0-127 GCA_002317245.1 Lachnospiraceae bacterium UBA1718 | reverse complement strand
TTAGCGTAGCTACCCGCCCTGTTCATATGCTTGGCAAGGTGCTCACTGTCACCTCTAAGTATCTCATTGCTGCCTACCTGAATAAGTGTTGGTGGGAATTCCGTCAGATCCGCCAAAAGTGGACTAT
>DCIU01000141.1:2224-9603 GCA_002317245.1 Lachnospiraceae bacterium UBA1718 | reverse complement strand
ATCCTAAGTCTAGCGCGTCTGCCAATTCCGCCATACCCGCAAAAGTGCCGGCAGTGGGACTTGAACCCACACGCGGTTACCCGCAACAGATTTTGAGTCTGCATCGTCTGCCATTCCGACATGCCGGCTTGCAACGGGAATAGTTTATCACAGATGCAGTAATATTACAATATTTAGAAATAAGCAAGTAAGTCTTCTATTGTCTCGCGACGACGAATCTGCTTAAGGCTACCATCCCTGCAGATCATAACCTCTGCCGGTCTTGGACGGGAATTGTATGGTGAAGCCATAGAATATCCGTAAGCTCCTGTATCAAGAACTGCTACAAGGTCGCCTGTCTTAGCTACTGGCAACATACGATGCTTGGCAATAAGGTCACCTGTCTCGCAGATTGGACCAGATACATTGACCTCTTCCATATCTACTCTGTCTACAACCTTGCCATCACGTACAAGCTCAACATCATGGTATGAGTCGTACATAGCAGGTCTGATTAATGTATTCATACCAACGTCAGTACCTACATACTTAACGCCTGCGTTCTGCTTGATAGCCTGAACACGGCTTAAGATTAAGCTGCCCTCTGCCACGCAGTATCTGCCTGGCTCTGACTTGAAGAGTGGAGCCTTGCCATAACGCTCTACGAACTCATCAAGAATTGGCTCTAACTTCTTCTTGAAGTCTTCCATTGGGAATGGAGCCTCATCATCCAGCTTGTGATATGGAATACCATATCCGCCACCGAAATCAATGAACTCAAGGTTCTCGAATCTATCGGCAATTCTAAGCAGGTTAGCTACTGCATCAAGATATGGCTGTGGGTCAAGGAATCCTGAACCAATATGCTGGTTAATACCAACAATCTTAAGGTCATACTTCTTAGCAATGGCAAATATCTCATCAATATCAGCTTCAGCAATGGCGAACTTAGTGTTCTTACCAGCTGTAATAACCTTCTCACTATGGCCTGCACCAACACCTGGGTTGATACGAACAGCACATCTTCCGCCAGGATTAACCTGCCCGAATCTGTCTAGCTGGTCCAAGCTGTCAAGAGACACAGTTACTCCCGCTTTTACCGCGAAATCCATCTCTTCCGCAGATACATTATTAGATACGAAGAAGATTCTCTCTGCAGGGAAACCAGCCTTAAGGAGCAGGGTAATCTCGCCTGGACTCATAGCGTCGCAGTTGATACCCTCGTCAAGAGCCAGCTTCAGAATCTCGATATTGGTGTTAGCCTTAACCGAATAATTGGCTGTGTATGGGTACTTGGTAATAACCTTACCTACAGCAGCCATATGCTCTCTGATAATCTCCTCGTTGTACACGTACACCGGAGTGCCATACTGCTTAGCAATATCCTCCGGATTATTTCCTTTAAAAAAATCAACCTGATTAATATACGAATTCATTAAGTCCTCCGATTGTTGGTGTTGGTTGTCTTACAGAAGGTGAGCTCTGATCTCCTCATCTGAAAGTGGGCTTAAGTATGATGGTGCAACATCAAATACTGTCTTACATCCAAGAGTTCCCTCATTGTTCATACGGTTAAGGGCTCTTGCATAAGCTACGATAACTGATCCTGTGAATGCTGGGTTAGAGTCAAGCTTTAAGCTGTACTCGATAACATTGTTGTACTCGCCATCCCAGCCTGTCTTACCTGTTCTAAATACGAATCCACCGTGAGGAATTCCTGCGTGGTTAGTAGCAAGCTCCTCCTCTGAGATGAAGTTAACTGTTGTATCGTAGTCAGAGAAGTAGTTAGGCATGTTCTTAATCTCTGATTCAATCTTAGCCTTGTCAGCGCCTTCCTCAGCTACTACGAAGCACTCTCTTGTATGCTTCTGTCTTGTTGTAAGCTCTGGGTTGGAACCACTTCTAACTGCCTCAAGTGCTGAATCCACTGGAATTGTGTACTGCTTACCGTTCTTAACGCCCTCAATTCTTCTGATAGCATCTGAATGACCCTGTGATACACCCTTGCCCCAGAATGTATAGTCGTTACCTTCTGGTAAGATGCAGTTAGCATATAATCTGTTGAGTGAGAACATTCCTGGATCCCATCCACATGAGATGATTGCTGTATGGCCGTTAGCCTTGGCTGCTGCATCAACATTAGCGAAATGCTCTGGAATCTTAGCATGAGTATCGAATGAATCAATAACATTGAATAACTTAGCATACTCTGGTGTCTGCTTAGGAAGATCTGTAGCTGAACCGCCAGCTAAGATAAGAACATCAATCTTACCAACATAGCTCTCAATATCGTCAACGCTAACTACTGGTACGTCTGGAGTAAGAACCTTAACTGAAGATGGGTCTCTTCTTGTGAATACTGCAACAAGCTCACAGTCTGCATTCTGCTTGATAGCGCACTCAACGCCCTTACCAAGATTACCGTAACCTAAAATACCAATTTTCATCATTTTTCTCCTTCTGCTTCTGCATAATTAATTATTTGTTATTCCTGTCTGTCGGGAATGTCGATTCCCTTCTGTATAAGAACAATCTTGTATCTTAAGGCTTCCTTCATTACCTCAACAAGATTAGCCTGTTCAGAATAGAGGCAGGTCTCTTCGCTTCCGCCTGTCAACTGGCCGGTTAATACATAGGCCGAATCAACAATGAACCTCAGCTGTCCCTCTTCCACATCGGTCTTGTAGACCGTGGCTCCATCGAAACTGGTGTCATCATCCGTAAGCACTACGACCTTGCGGCCCTTGCTAATTAGAGCCTCGAGCTCTTCTCTGTACTCTTCAAGGAGCCAGTCATGGGCCAGAATGTAGAGTCTGTACTCACACCTGTCTAACATCTCATATATCTTATTGCGAATGTGTCTCTCAGACTGGATGTTGATGTAGCCCTCCTGCTTCACAACCCTTAGTGGCTGATCCTTAATAAGCTTGTCCTTAAGCTTGGTTAGGTGCCTTAGTCCGTTGTCACAGAACTCCTTCACATCCACTGGGAAATACCTGTTGGCACTGCCCTGTTCAAGATTAGCTGCGCCCTTCTGTACCAGGCCGTTTAATGCGGCATATACATTGGACTTGGAGATTCCTGTCTCCTTGCTCACCTCATATCCTGTCATGGCACCGCGCTTCATCAGCTCATGGTAGATGACCGCCTCCTGCCTTGTCAGACCATATTCAGTTAACAAATCGATATAATCCATATATTTCCTTTAGTGTTTCTTTTTAGAACCACCACTAGATTACTACTTATTTTGTACCATGTCAACTGGGAAAAATGATAGGGGGGATAGGGGGGGCAGGGATGAAACAGGGGGCAGGGATGAAACAGGGGGACGGGGTCAGAGTGTCACAAACGTGACACTCTGACCCCGTCCCCCTGTTTCATCCCTGCGGCAGTCTCTACACATTCTCTATCTGCCAGTCGATTGGCTCCAGGCCATGGCTGGCCAGGAATTCGTTACACTGACTGAAGTGCTTACATCCGAAGAAACCTCTGTAAGCAGACAGTGGACTTGGATGAACAGTTTTCAGTATCAAATGGTTAGGATTGGTAAGCATTGGTATCTTAGTCTGGGCAGGCGAGCCCCACAGCATATATACCACCGGCTCCTCCTTGGCATTAACCGCCTGAATGATGGCGTCGGTGAACTGCTCCCAGCCATGTCCCTTATGAGAATTGGCCGCACCGGCACGAACCGTCAGTACCGTATTGAGCATGAGCACACCCTGGCTTGCCCACTTCTCCAGATAGCCATTATTTGGAATATAACAGCCACAGTCATCCTTTAGTTCCTTATATATATTCTGTAGTGACGGCGGAATCTTCTCCTGCGTCGTTGGCACCGAGAAGGACAGCCCGTGGGCCTGATTGAACTCGTGGTATGGGTCCTGACCCAGTACGAGCACTTTTACCTTACTAAGAGGGGTCAGATGGAAGGCCGTGAATATCTCATCCGAAGGCGGATAGACCACCGTCGTCGCATACTCCTCCTTCACGAAGTTGAAAAGCTCTCTATAATATGGTTTCTTACACTCTTCCTGCACCACAGGAAGCCAGTCATTGGTTATCTGCATATTTTCTCCTAAAAATGACCTCTAAGGACAGTCCTTAGGGGTCATAATAATTACAGTCTCACATCTATGCCTTTGTCCTGCATATGCTTCTTAACTTCATTAATCTCAAGTTCCTTGAAGTGGAAAAGTGATGCCGCCAGTACTGCATCAGCATGTCCATCTATTACAGCATCTGAGAAGTGCTCTAAGGCACCTGCTCCACCAGAGGCAATGACGGGAATATTGACAGCGTCTGATACCGCTCTTGTAAGCTCCACATCGAAGCCTGCCTTGGTACCAT
Source organism: Lachnospiraceae bacterium UBA1718 (assembly GCA_002317245.1). Lineage (GTDB taxonomy): Bacteria > Bacillota > Clostridia > Lachnospirales > Lachnospiraceae > Colinaster. The sequence goes on along the minus strand of DCIU01000141.1, from coordinate 5,274 downwards.
CACAGTCCATACTGGTAAGAAGGATCTCGCCTGCTCCAAGCTCTTCACCCTTCTTAGCCCATTCAATGGCATCAATACCTGTATCCACACGGCCGCCGTTTAAGTATATTGTCCAGCCCTCGCCTTCAGGTCTTCTCTTGGCATCAATGGCAAGTACCACGCACTGGCTGCCGAACTTCTCAGCCGCCTCACGGATAAGCTCCGGTCTCTTAATTGCTGCTGAGTTAACCGATACCTTGTCAGCGCCCTCACGAAGAATCTCTCTGAAGTCATCAACAGTTCTAATGCCGCCACCAACAGTGAATGGAATAAATAGCTTCTTGGCAACTTCCCTTACCATATCCACAACTGTGTGTCTGCCGTCGCTGCTGGCTGTGATATCGAGGAATACCACCTCATCTGCTCCAGCCTTGTCATAGGCTGTTGCTATCTCCACAGGATCACCTGCATCTCTTAAATTAACGAAGTTAACACCCTTAACAACTCGACCATTATTAACATCGAGGCAAGGGATTACTCTGATTGTATGCATAAGCTGTTACCTACAGTTCAATAAAATTCTTAAGGATCTTAAGTCCCACACTGGAACTCTTCTCAGGATGGAACTGGCAGGCATATACATTGTCCCTATGAACTGCCGCATGGACCAGATCACCATAGACTGTGGTAGCTGCCACATCCGAAAGCTCATCCGCCTGAAGATAATATGAATGAACGAAGTAGACGAAGTCCCCTTCATTAGTATCCTTGAATATAGGACAATCTCCCTTAAGGCTTAAGGCATTCCAGCCGATCTGAGGAATCTTCAGACCGTGACTGTCTGAGAAGCGGACAATTTTACCAGGTAAAATACCAAGCCCCTTAACGCCTGGTGCTTCCTCGCTGCTGTCGAAGAGAAGCTGGAGTCCAAGGCATATGCCAAGGAAAGGAGTCCCCTTGTCCACTATCTGCCCAATAATGTCAACAAGTCCATACTCGGTCAAGCGCTGCATGGCGTCTCCAAATGCGCCAACGCCCGGGAGAATAACCTTGTCAGCTGCAAGAAGCACCTCTGGATCCCTGGTAATCACAACCTCGCTCCCCAGGAACTGGATAGCCTTCTCAACACTCTTTATATTGCCTGCATCATAATCAATTACGGCTATCAACTACTTCTACCTCTGCTTCTATTTCTCTGCCATCTCCTGCCACGACCTGGCCATCTTCCATTCTGCCATCGCCTGCGAAGGAAGAACCGCCGCTTGTCTCTAAGTCATTCATGGCCTCTATCTCTTCTGGAGTCATCTCTGACGCACCAGTGTAATCCACTTCGAATATATCCTCTGGATTCTCAGGGAGGAAATCACTCTCCTCTGGGAGAATGTCGTCAACTGTCGGCTTAACCTCAGTCTGAGTGGCCGAATCTGTAGTAAGCGGCGCATCGCCTGAGTAGTCAAATGGTGTTCCATTAACAATCGACTGAATTCTCTTGGTATATTTAACCTTGCTGTCGTAGTCGGCAATAATCTTGGCCTCAGCCTCATCAAGACCGAATGTAGACAGTGCCTGCAGAATCTGTGAATAAGTGTAATCCACCTGACCCTCTACACCATACTTGGCTGCATCAAGTCTGACCTCTGGATATAAATCAACAGCCTCAATAAGAGCAACCAGCGCCTCCTGCTTCATGCCAAGAGCTGTATAGTTCTGGTAAGATGTGAGCTTTCGCTCCATGCTCATAATTGTCTGTGACTTGGCAAACATATCAGCATCAGATCCCTTAAGCTTCATACCGTAGAGATCCTCATATACTGTCTCATAATCCTGATTATCGAAGGCCCATCTGGCATCCTGCATTGTGGCTAGCTTAGTGCCGCCGAATACACCTACAAGAATTGCTGCAAGAATCGAGAATGCAAGGAACATTACTCGTCTTACTCTCTTCTTAGGAAGCTTCTTCTGAGGCCTCTCTGGTTCCTTCTCCTTGACTTCCTTGGACTTCTTAGGCTTCTTAGGCTTCTTCTCCTTCTTTTTCTTCTTGCCGTCGTCCTCGCCGCCTTCTTCATCAAGGTCGTCGCCTTCGCCTTCAGGAGCATCCTTCTTGCCCTTCTTGCCCTTCTTATCCTTCTTCTTCTTGCTCTTCTTGGCCTTCTTCTTGCCACCTTCTCCGTCAAGCTCAGCTAGGATATCCCTGTTCTCATCAGATATATCAATCTCCGCTTCACCCTCCAGATCAATCGGTATTCTCTCTTCATCATCTTCATCAGACTCTGTGAGAGCTGTAATTATGCGACTTAACAGTCCCTTCTTAGGACCATCAAGAATAATCTCGTCTTCGCCGTCTTCGCCGTCTTTGCCCTTCTTGGCCTTCCTGGCTGCCTTCTTAGCTGCCTTCTCAGCCTTCTTCCTTGCCTTGGCTTCTTCCTTGGTCTCAAGCGCTGAAGAAGCTAGGTCCTCTTCGCTTGTAGCTGCTATAAATGCTGCCTCATCAACAGCCTCACCATTGGCATCTGCATTAAGAAGACTCTGAATATCATCAAGGGATGCATCACCAGCACTTGCAAGAAGTGCCATCAGGTCATCATCTCCCGAAGCAATCTCTTCAGGCTCACTAGCTCCCGCCTTAGCTGCGTTAAGCATGGCGTCGATCTCTTCCTCAGACATACCGTCTGTATCAATCTCTGCTGGCTCAGGCTCTCCTGTCTCACCTAAGAGTGCCATTATATCTAACTCTTCACCATCAGCCTCTGTAACTTCTGCTGGCTCTGCTGCTTCCTCTGGCTCTGGGGCTGCCTCGGCTGCTCCGCCACCTGCTGCAGCGAAGAGTGCACTAATCTCATCTGCGGAAAGTACCTTGTTACCGTCTGCCGGATCGTACTCGATACCACCGATATTTGGCTTGTCGTCAGATGCCTCCTCTGCTGGGGCCTCTGGCTCTACTGGGGCTGGCTCTGGCTCAGTTGCTGCTGCTCCACCATCTGCTGCCGCAAAAAGTGCTGCGATTTCGTCCGCTGACAGCTGCTTATTAGGATCGCCGTCCATCTCGATGGCTGGTCCTGCGGCTGGTGCTG
>DCIU01000141.1:0-2210 GCA_002317245.1 Lachnospiraceae bacterium UBA1718 | reverse complement strand
GCTGGCTCCTCTACTGGTGCAGGCTCCTCTTCAGGCATGACAGAATCCTGAGGTTCGGCTATTCTGCTATCAAGCTCCTCCTCAGGCATCTCAGGTACATCATCTGCTTCCGGTCTTCCGTCCGGATAGATAATTGGCTCTATTGACTTTAACAAATCCTCAAGATATTCCTCGTCGAATCCCATATCCTGATGTCCTTCCCAACGACCATACATACTTTGGTCGATTGTACACTACAAATAATACACTATCATAGCATATTTAAGCCAAAAATTCCAGTGGATCAGCCTTAATACCTACGCACTTCTCTCCCAGTTCTTCTGTAGTCTGGTAGAGAGATTTGTGTACCCTGTACATTACCGCCTTATTATTGAGAAATGCTATCTTCTCAAAGGGCCATCTCACTACTCCCGGATACTTAAGACCTACCCCAAGTTCGATTAACACAAGCTTGCGGTTAAGTGTTCTTGATATCCACTTATTATATTCGTCCCAGGCCTCTTCATTATTATCAAGAGGTGTTACCACCTTCTTCTGATCCAAGGCTGCCTCTCTTATTACTCCATCCTCGCACAATGACACTACATAGTAGTCCTTGCCATCTACAAGCTTAGCCAGGCTCTCGTATGCCGCCATGGCAACATCGCCCCTGTCATCGAAGGCCTCACCTATTCCTATCAGTATCTTCTCTGCATCTGCAACTGATGCAAGTATTCTATCGTCCATTTCATCTCCCTCGCCATGACCCTGGGGGACGGGGTCAGAGTGTCACAACCACACGTCTCTATTCAGTAGTGAACCTCTGACCCCGTCCCCCAGTGTCACAAGTGTCACCATTATCATCCCACCAAAAAAGCCGGGTAAAACCCGGCTTTAGTTTCATTTAATATCAGTCGTCAAGTAAAAGACCATCAATTAAGTGTACAAGATTACCAATCTCCGGCTTAGACAGCTGAGCGTTAGCTCCAAGTAACTCACCCTTTCTTCTCATCTCGTCGTTAACAAGACTTGAGAAGATAACTACTGGAATATCTCTGAGTTCCTCATCGTCCTTAACAAGCTTGGTAAGACGATGACCATCCATGAGTGGCATCTCAATATCTGTAATTAAGCACTGTACGTGCTGATGAACTGTACCCTTCTGCTTGAGGTCCATAAGAAGATCATATGCTTCCTGACCATTAGCAGTATGTATGAGCTGATAGTAACCAGCCTTCTTAAGGGACTCAACAATCATTCTGTTAAGGAGGATAGAATCTTCAGCGATAAGAATTGGCTTCTCACCTCTCTTAGAGTTCTTCTCGATTCCATCGATCTCTTCAACCTTAAGACCTGTATCAGGATTGATATCACTTAATATCTTCTCGAAGTCAAGAATAATTACGAGCTTGTCATTAATCTTAACAATACCTGTCGAGATACTCTCGTCAGCAGAAGAAACTGTTGCATTAGGCTTAACAATCTCTGTCCATGATACTCTGTGAATACCAACAACTGTATCTACATGGAATGCAATATCAAGATTATTGAAGTTAGTGATGATGAAGAGTCCACCTGGCTGAGAAGCTCCGAACTGAAGGCAGTTACGAAGATCAATAGCTGTAATCATCACATCACGTGGCATAAACAAACCTTCAATACTTGGATGTGCATTAGGAACTGGAGTAACTGTCTGATAAGGAATAATCTCCTTAATCTTAGCTACGTTGATACCATAAGAGTTGCCATTAACATTAAATTCAAGTACTTCCAGCTCGTTAGTACCGCTTTCCATTAAAATCTTACTATCCATTTACTATACCTCACTAGATTATTCGAATATTGTCCCCACAATAATTCAAGTTAGATAAATGTATTATAGCATAATTATCTGAATTGGACACTAAATTTACTCTATTTTTTTACAATTTCCGCTGGCATTTGATGGGGCCCAGTCAGCGCATAATTCTAAGTCCCTTAGGATAGTGGTTCTTAAGGATTCCCGAGGCCGCCTTGCCCCATCCCGTCGAATATCCATCCACTGTCACCAGAACCCAGCCCTTCAGGTTACTGTCACAATTCACCGTCTCGCCGCACAGATACTTAAGTGCCGTCTCAGGGTCAAGCTCCACCACATTCCTGTACTCATCAGGATTCAGCGCCATGGCCAGCGCATGGGCAGGCTCGAACCTGTCCTTCTTAATCTGCCCCAGATGCAGCCCCGCTCTCTC
>DCIU01000011.1:9729-10425 GCA_002317245.1 Lachnospiraceae bacterium UBA1718 | reverse complement strand
CAGATATGGCTTGCCGTGTTCGCCTGCTGAGACAGGGCCCATGTCATCTCTGCTAAGTCTTGGATAGGAGTCAACAAAGGCGTCAACAAGTAATTCACCGGCTGTTATACTGCGGAATTTGTCTGCGGTATTGCGACATTTGTCCACAGCTTCCTTACGGTCCTCTGGCAGGGAATTGTAGGACGCATAGAAGAATCCTGCATTATTAAGATGTGATGTGGAACTAACTCTTACTTGCATAGCGTATATACCAAAATAAATCGTTAAATTTTCTAGGAAAATAGTAGCATTTTTAATCAAAAATGACCAGTTATATGGTAGAATATAAAAGCATATTTATGTATATATAGATAATAGAAAATCTAGGGGGCCTAATTTTATGGGTAAGAGCAAGAACGACAACAAAGAGACAGCAGCAGTAGCTAATGCACCTAAAAAGAGCTTAGGAATTCAGGCTAAGATTAACCTGCTTGCCTTAGGAATTATTGTAGTATTCACACTCCTTATTGCAGTTGTTACAGCCAGGATGAACAGCTATAACAAGCAGTACAAGGGAGTAATCGAGAATATCAGTAAGATTACATACATCTCTGATAACAGTTCTAAGATGCTTAGCACTGTTACAAACCTGTGCAGCTTCAATTCTACTATTGAAGATTCGGGTTACAACGAGATGGCTGACAACATGGATCAGTA
>DCIU01000011.1:8972-9640 GCA_002317245.1 Lachnospiraceae bacterium UBA1718 | reverse complement strand
GTTACCAAGTATACAACAGCTTACAGGGAGTTAGTTAAGGCCTGTGGAGGAACAACATTCTCCAATAAGGGAAGCCAGTATCTTGATGATATGAACAATCAGGTATCATTCCTTAAGAACAATGCTTCACTCCTTATGTCAGCCGAGGTTACAAGAAGTGAGAACCTTCAGCAACAGATAGAAGCTGCTATGGCAAGACTTGTAGCTATTATCATTATTCTCGTAATAATCGTAGTACTTGTATCTGTCATCATAGTAGTACTTGTTTCCAAGGGAATTGTTAAGCCACTTATTAAGGTTAAGAAGAGTATCGGTCTTATAGCAGATGGCGACCTTACTGTTGATGATATTAAGGTTAAGAACATGGACGAGGTTGGTGAAGTTGCAGTTGCTCTTAACAAGATGAAGACCAGCATGTTCGATGTTCTAAATAAGGTATCTGATTCTACAACAAGCTTAAGAGAGGCTATGGACAGTGTGGCAGTCAGCATGGATGAGAACACAGAGGGTTCCAACAGAATCGCAGAAGCCGTTATGGACATGCATGAGAAGCTTCAGGGCCAGCAGGCAGAGGTTGTATCGGTAGTTGGTCAGATCGAAGAGATGGAAGCTATCTCAGCTACAGTTGTTGAGAATGCTGGAAGAATCTCAGAGAATTCTCAGGATAC
>DCIU01000011.1:0-8757 GCA_002317245.1 Lachnospiraceae bacterium UBA1718 | reverse complement strand
GTTGTAGCAGATGAGATCAGAAAGCTTGCTGATGACTCTAATAAGGCAGCCCGCGATATCGGTGGAATGATTAAGACTATTCAGGAGCAGTCAGATGTTATGAATCAGAAGCTTCAGGATAGTGTAGCTAAGCTTAATGAAGGTAATGAACTTACAGCTCAGACTAAGGCTAACTTCAATACAATTAATGATGGTACTTCGGAGGTTGTTAAGAGCGTTGATGATATTATCGAGAAGCTTAATACATTAACTAACAAAATTAATGCTACATCACAGTCTGCTAACGTTATTAAGGATGCTGCTGATACATCTGTTATTGAGATTGATGAGATTAACGCAGTTGTTGCTGAGGAGTCAGCTAACATTGAGTCAGTATCTCAGACATCTGCAGACCTTCTTACACTTACTAATGCCCTTGAGGATGAAGTTAAGAACTTCAAGCTTGTGAAGGAAGAGGACGCAATTGACGAGATCAACCAGGAAGATGATTCACTCATCGACGCTATCGAAGAGATTAAGAGGGATGTGAGAACTGATATTGATGACTTCAAGAGCGATGTTAAGTCTGATATCGAAGACTTCAGAAGCGATGTTAAGGCTGATATTGAAGAGAGAGTAGAGGCTATAGAAGATTTCAAGGAAAACTTTGGTGAGAAGATTGAGTCATTTGATGACGCGCTTGAGGCAAGAATTGATGATGCAATTGACAAGATAGAGGACAGAATCGAAGAAAAAATCGACGAGATTAGCGATGATGAATAATAGGTAAAATACTTGCAAAATTGTATTGGTTGTTCTATACTACCAACATATATGTGCAATTAGAGTACAATTAAGGAGGCTTTTCTTTATGAAGCATATTAAGACATTAAGCACAAGAGATCTTAAGGAGTCTATGAAGAAGGGTGGATGTGGCGAATGCCAGACATCTTGCCAGTCAGCTTGCAAGACATCTTGTACAGTTGGAAATCAGACTTGCGAGAAGGCTAAGTAATTCTAGCTTACAGAGAATAATCAAAAACAAAACTCGAAGTCGTAGTAGCTTTACTATGGCTTCGAGTTTGTTTTGAGTAAATGGAAAAATAGGTAATTATGATACATCAGTATAAGAATAACGGATATAACATCGTACTGGATGTTAACAGTGGTTCAGTGCATGTTGTAGACGACTGCGTCTACGATGTTGTTCCTGTACTTGAGCCTATCCTTAAGGCTGGACTTACAGGAGAGACTGCTATTGAGGCTACATGCATGGCATGTGAGAAGCTTCCATATAGTAGTACAGATATTAGAGAAGTTGCAGAGGAACTCCTAGAGCTTCACAATGCAGGACAGCTCTATACACCTGATATCTATGAGGATTACATCATTGACTTTAAGAAGCGTCAGACTGTTGTTAAGGCACTCTGTCTTCATATAGCTCATGACTGTAACCTGGCATGTAAGTACTGCTTTGCTGAGGAAGGCGAATATCACGGAAGAAGAGCTCTTATGAGCTATGAGGTTGGCAAGAAGGCATTGGACTTCTTAGTTGCTAATTCGGGCAACAGAGTTAACCTCGAAGTAGACTTCTTCGGTGGTGAACCAACGCTTAACTTTGATGTGGTTAAGAAGTTAGTTGAGTACGGACGCAGTATTGAAGAGAAGAATAATAAGAAGTTCAGATTTACTCTTACTACTAACGGAGTTCTTCTGAATGATGAGATACTTGAGTTCGCTAATAAAGAGATGGCAAATGTGGTACTTAGTATTGATGGACGTAAGGAAGTCAATGACCGCATGAGACCTTTCAGAGGCGGACAGGGCAGCTATGATATGATAGTGCCTAAGTTCAAGAAGGTGGCAGAGAGCAGAGACCAGATGAACTATTATGTTCGTGGAACATTCACACATAATAATCTGGACTTCTCAGAAGATGTTAAGCATCTTGCAGACCTTGGATTCAAGCAGATCTCAGTTGAGCCTGTTGTAGCACAGCCAACTGACGACTATGCACTGAGAGAAGAGGATATACCACAGATTCTTGAAGAGTACGATAATCTTGCCAAGGACCTTATCAGAAGAAGTAAGGAGGGGGAGCCAGTTAACTTCTTCCACTTTATGATAGACCTGACAGGCGGCCCTTGTGTGGCTAAGAGATTATCAGGATGTGGTTCAGGTACCGAGTATCTGGCAGTTACACCTTGGGGTGATCTGTATCCATGTCATCAGTTCGTAGGTAACGAGGACTTCCTCATGGGTAATGTAGATGAGGGAATTACTCGTGCTGATATACAGGACGAATTTAAGTGTTGTAACGTTTACGCTAAGGAGAAGTGTAAGAAGTGCTTTGCCAAGTTCTACTGTAGTGGTGGATGCGCAGCTAATTCTTATAATTTCCATGGTAATATCAATGATGCATATGACCTTGGATGTGAACTTCAGAGAAAGCGTGTTGAGTGTGCAATCATGATGAAGGCAGCACTTGATGAGTTAGATAAAGGAGAGTAATACAATGAAAAAGAGTTCAGCAATCATATGGCTCATTGCTCTTATCGCACTGTTAGCAGGCGGTATTTATGCATGTGTATATGGTTTCGACGCTGAGGGTACAGGCTCAGCAGCAAGCATCAAGCAGGGTCTTGATCTTGCAGGTGGTGTCAGCATCACTTATCAGGCAGTTGGCGAGGAGAAGCCAAGCAAGGAAGACCTGTCTGATACAGTATATAAGCTTCAGAAGAGAGTAGAAGGCTACAGCACAGAAGCTCAGGTTTATTCTGAAGGTGATGACAGAATTAACATCGAGATTCCAGGTGTTTCTGATGCTAATTCAATCTTAGAGGATCTTGGTAAGCCAGGTTCACTCTACTTCATTCGTCAGACAGATGACGAGGGTAACCAGAACTACGGTTATGGTGTATCAGAGGATGGTACAACAATCGGATATATGCTTGCTAAGCCAATTGACCAGTTAATAGCAGAGGGTCAGGTAGCAGTAGAGGGTACAGATGTTGCAGATGCACAGGCTGGTTCTGTTAGTGATAACATGAACAACCAGCAGTTCGTTGTATCTCTTACATTCACACCAGAAGGAACAACTAAGTTCGCAGAGGCTACAACAAGAGCTAATCTTCTTGGTGAGACAATCGCTATTTACTATGATGGCGAGATCGTAAGTGCTCCTACAGTTAACGAGCCTATTACTAACGGTACAGGCCAGATCTCTGGTAGCTTCACATATGAAGAGGCTGAGCAGCTCGCTTCTACAATCCGTATCGGTGGTCTTAAGGTTGAGCTCGAAGAGTTAAGATCTAACGTAGTTGGTGCTCAGCTTGGTGAGGAAGCAGTAGCTACTTCAGTTAAGGCTGCATTAATCGGTTTTGCAATCGTTGCACTCTTTATGGTTGTTATCTACCTCATTCCTGGTGTAGCTTCAGTAATCGCACTTGGTCTTTATACAGTAATCACAGTATTACTTCTTAGTGCATTTGATATTACACTTACACTTCCAGGTATCGCAGGTATTATTCTTTCAATCGGTATGGCCGTTGATGCTGACGTTATCATCTTCGCCAGAATCCGTGAGGAGATTGCTTCTGGTAAGACAGTTGCTTCTTCAATTGACATCGGTTTCAAGAAGGCTCTTTCAGCTATTCTTGATGGTAATATCACAACACTTATCGCAGCATTCGTGCTTGGCGTAATGGGTACAGGTTCTGTTAAGGGCTTTGCTCAGACACTTGGACTTGGTATTGTTGTATCAATGTTCACAGCTCTTGTAATTACTAAGATTATTCTTAAGTCAATGTTCGCAATTGGCTTCAAGGATGAGAAGTTCTACGGTAAGGCTAAGGAGCGTAAGGTTGTTAAGTTCTTAAGTAAGAGAGTTGTATTCTTCATCATCTCTGCAGTACTTATCCTTAGCGGATTCGTATTCATGGGCGTTAACAAGGCTAATGGCAATGATGCACTTAACTACTCACTTGAGTTCAAGGGTGGTACATCAACATCAGTTACATTTAACGAAGACCTTTCACTTGCTGATATCGATTCTAAGGTTATTCCAGCAATCGCAGCAGTAATTGATGACAATAACATCCAGTGCCAGAAGGTACAGGGTACTAACGAAGTAGTAATTAAGACACGTACACTTTCAGTTAGCCAGAGAGAGGCTCTTAATGATGCACTCGCTTCTCAGTTCGGCGTTGACGTAGACAAGATTACAGCTGAGACAATTTCTTCTACAATTTCTTCTGAGATGAGAAGAGATGCTATCATCGCTGTTGTAATTGCAACAATCTGTATGCTTATCTACATCTGGTTAAGATTCAAGGATATCAGATTCGCTGCCAGCTCAGTATTAGCTCTCGTACACGACGTTTTAGTTGTACTTGCATTCTATGCTGCAGCAAGAGTATCAGTTGGTAACACATTCATCGCTTGTATGCTTACAATCGTTGGTTACTCAATTAATGCTACAATCGTTATCTTCGACCGTATCAGAGAGAACCTTCCAGGACTTGGCAAGGGTGACCTCGAGGCCCTGGTTGACAAGAGCATTAACCAGACATTATCACGAAGCATCTTTACTTCAATCACAACATTCATCATGGTAGCTGCACTCTACATCCTTGGTGTTACATCAATCAGAGAGTTCGCACTTCCACTTATGGTTGGTATTGTATGTGGTACATACTCTTCAGTATGCTTAACAGGAGCTATGTGGTACGTATTCCGTACAAAGTTCGTTAAGAGCAAGTAATATTTAGTTTTCTACGGGCATCGGTGATTTCGCCGGTGCCCTTTTTACAATTATGAGTAGATGGGTTGTCGCCAACAAGAAGGCGGATTTCAAGGCACTTGCCGCACAACTGCATATTGATCAGGTCCTGGTCAGAGTCCTTCGCAACCGTGACCTTACGACCTACGTGGAGATGAAGGATTTCCTCTATGGGGGCGATTCTGCCATGCATGATCCCTTCCTTCTTAATGATATGGAAAAAGCGGTGCAACTGACTCTTGATGCAATTACTGCAGGTAAGCGAATTCGCGTGATTGGTGATTATGACGTAGACGGAGTCACATCCACTTTTATCCTGGTTAAGGGACTTAAGTCCATCGGTGCCAATGTGGACTATGCAATTCCTAACAGAATAAGGGATGGCTATGGTCTTAATGAGCATCTGATAGACTGTGCTATCGAGGATGGAGTAGAGTTCATCATCACCTGCGATAATGGTATTGCGGCGGTGGAGGCCCTGCATAAGGCTAAGGAACTGGGCATTACCTGCCTTGTGACAGATCATCACGAGGTGCCATATTCTGAAGTGGATGGAGAGAGGCGATATACCTATCCTGAAGCAGCAGCCATTATTAACCCTAAGAGACATGACAGCACATATCCCTTCAAGGGCATCTGCGGTGCTATGGTTGCTTACAAGTTAATCCTGGCAATAGCTACTAAGACCACAGTAAGTCCCGAGATAATCCGTGAGCTAAGGGAGATGGCAGGACTGGGAACTGTATGCGACGTTATGGAGCTTAAGGATGAGAACAGAATCCTGGTTAAGAAGGCTCTTAATGATATGAATAACACTGTCAATGTGGGAATCAGGGCCTTAAGACGGGTATGCGAGATAGAGGATAAGCCCCTTAGTTCCTACCATCTGGGCTTCATTATCGGACCCTGCATTAATGCAACAGGCCGTCTTGAGAATGCCAGTATGTCCCTGGAACTTCTGCTGGAGACAGATATCCGCAATGCCATATATAAGGCAACGGAGCTGAAAAGACTTAATGACCTTCGCAAGAGCATGACTGAAGAGGGAATGAATAAGGCCTTCGAGCTTATTGACTCTGGCAAATACGATACGGACAGAGTGCTTGTGGTATTTCTTCCTGAACTCCACGAGAGCCTGGCTGGTATAGTGGCAGGAAGAGTAAGAGAGAGGTATTATAAGCCGGCTCTTGTTATTACCAGGGGCGAGGATGGACTCAAGGGTTCAGGCCGTTCCATCGACAGCTACGACATGTATGCTGAGCTTAGCCGCGTATCGGATATATTCGACAAGTTCGGCGGTCATAAGATGGCAGCGGGAGTATCCCTTAGAGAGGACAGACTTGAGGAGCTTCGAGACCGCCTGAATGGCAACTGTACTCTGACGGAGGAGGACCTTACCGAGAAGATCACCATCGATGTCCCAATGCCCCTTAATTATGTGTCTGAGAGATTCATAACCGAGCTCGATATATTAGAGCCCTTTGGTGTAGGCAATCCTAAGCCTGTATTCGCAGATAAGGTATTGCTTCTTCAGGGCAAAACCATGGGCAAGACTGGGGATATGGCCAGATTCACTGCTACTAAGGAATCGGGCGGGCAGTTCACTCTTGTACTCTTCAGTGGACTTGATAAAATGAAAGAGAAGATAAGCTCCAAATATGGAGAGGATGCAGTCGACACCATTTTTGCAGGAGGATACAGGGGAACCTCACCGGTGGAGATGAGTGTTATTTATTATCCACAGATTAACGAATACAGGGGCAACATCAGTCTTCAGTATGTTATTTCGGATTTTGCCTAGGGGGAAACATGAGCGCTAGAAGAAAGATTCAGTATAACTCACCAGTAGTACTTACATTCGCAGCCATTAGTCTGGGTGCATTAATTCTTAATGGACTTACGCATGGTATATCCAACTCACTGATATTCAGTGTCTACAGGTCAAGTCCTAAGGATCCATTCACCTACATCAGACTCTTCTGTCATGTAATGGGACACAGTGACCTCAATCACTATGTCAGCAATATGATGATGTTCCTGCTTCTTGGACCTATAGTGGAAGAGAAGTACGGCAGCCGCAACCTGGCAATACTAATTGCTATTACAGCAGTAATAACCGGCCTTGTGAATATGATGCTCTTCAGGGATACAGCCCTTCTTGGAGCGAGCGGTGTTGTATTCTGTCTTGTAGTATTAGCTTCAATGACAAGCTTCTCAAACGGCAGGATTCCACTTACCATGATCCTGGTTATGGTGCTCTATTTAGGCCAGGAGGTATACTCCGGATTGTTCACCAGAGACAACATTTCCCAGCTTACTCACATCATCGGTGGAGTAGTGGGATGCGTATACGGATATTGTCATAAGGGAAGAAGATGAAAGAATAAATTATTTCTTAAGAAATTTTATTTCTTTTTTAGAGATTGGACACACTTTGAACACATTTATCGTGTATAGTACATAACATAGATAGTTGATTACTCACTATCTCCCCCCTCATAAAAACAGAAGCCCAGTGGTTAACCGCCACTGGGTTTTCTGTTTTATTGTGGTTAAAAATATGGTATTCTTAAGGTTGGTGAATTGTCGCCTGAATCTTGATATATGAGGGGCCATTATTACTGGTACCCGGGAATGGAGAATATCATGAAACTTACAGAATATCTTGAGAAATTAGAATATGAAATAGTAAGAGGAGATGCAGACCGTGAGATTACAGAGGTCGTATATGATTCAAGAAAATTAAGCAAGGGATGTATCTTCGTCTGTGTTGAGGGAGCTAACTTCGACGGACACAGTGCAGTTCCTCAGGCGGCAGAGGCAGGTGCAGGTGCGGTAATCGTAAGCAAGGATGTAGAGGTGCCAGCAGACAGTGATCTGACAGTGGTTAAGGTTGCTGATACCAGATACGCAATGGCCTTCATTGCAGCAGCCGACAATGGATATCCTGCTGATAAGCTTACAACAATTGGTATTACTGGTACCAAGGGTAAGACAACTACCACATATATGGTTAAGTCAATATTAGAGAAGATGGGACGTAAGGTTGGACTCATCGGCACCATCGAGACTGTAATCGGCGACAAGAGCATTCCAAGTAAGAATACAACTCCTGATTCCTTCCAGCTCCAGGCATACTTCAAGGAGATGGTAGAGGCAGGCATAGATACAGTAGTAATGGAAGTATCCAGCCAGGGACTTATGCTTCACCGTACACAGGGCTTCACCTTTGACCTGGGAATATTCACCAATATTGAGCCGGATCATATCGGCCCTAACGAGCATAAGGACTTCGAGGACTATATGCACTGCAAGGGTCTGCTCTTTGGCCAGTGTAAGACAGGTATCATCAATGGTGACGATGCCCATGCAGACCATGTGATAGAGGGTCATACATGTGAGATTCTCAAGTATGGCTTCAATGATAATAATGATTATATTGCAAAAGATATGCGACTGACCCGTGCTGAGGGACATATAGGTGTTGACTTCCATGTGGCTGGTAAGATTGATATGGATGTTGATGTCAGCACACCAGGAATCTTCAGCGTATATAATGCCCTTACAGCTATTGCAATCTGTGACCAGTTCGGAGCAGCAGAGGCAGATGTGCGTAAGGCATTAAGGGAGGTTAAGGTTAAGGGCCGTATTGAGCTTGTACATGTATCAGATGAATTCACCCTGATGATTGACTATGCTCATAATGCCATGGCTCTTCAGAGCCTGCTTGGCACTCTCAAGGAGTACAATCCCCACCGCCTTGTCAGCGTATTCGGCTGTGGTGGCAACAGAGACCGTAACCGTAGATTCGAGATGGGTGAAGTAAGCGGTAAGCTTGCAGATCTCACAATCATCACCTCTGATAATCCAAGATTCGAGGAACCTCTGGACATTATGGCAGATATCGTAACTGGTATCGAGAAGACAGAGGGTATATATATCACCATCGCTGACCGTAAGGAGGCCATCCGTTACGCAATCACCCATGGTGAACCAGG
>DCIU01000097.1:4225-5071 GCA_002317245.1 Lachnospiraceae bacterium UBA1718 | reverse complement strand
ATATTAGCAACTAATGTAATCTCTAACTTCGATGCGGCCTTCAAGAGACGTATCACATATATGATACCTGTTGAGAAGCTGTCAGAGGAGATGCGCTATAAGCTCTGGCTTAAAGTATTCCCAGAGAATACGCCAATTAGCGATGATGTGAACTTCGAACACTATGCAAGACTGGCTGACCTCTCAGGATCAGGAATTAAGTCGGCAGCACTATCTGCAGCCTACAGGGCAGCAGCAAGAGGTGGTAAGGTTACACATGCTGACCTCTGTGAGACTATTGACGAAGAATACAAGAAGGCAGGACATACAAGTATCCTTCCTTCACTACTTAGCCTAACGATATAATTATTAGGAGAACTGTTACATGAAGACTAGAAAAATGAGTATAACTAACAGAATGATAATCCTTATTTCTGTGCTGATTCTACTGGGTGATCTAACCCTGGGACTGGTGCTTGGCACTCGTGTGCAGAATATGCTTAAGGACCAGATTAGGACCAGTGCTGCTAACATTGCTGCCTGTACCGCTGGCAACCTGGATGCAGAAGCGATTCAGGATATATATGCTAATGGTGAAGACTCTGAGTACTGGGATAGTGTATATGATGAGCTGACAATCTTCCTTGAGCAGGGTGGCGTAGAATATGTCTATCTTGTGGGTTCGGCTTCCAAGGATTCCCTTATTTTCTTAGTTGATACAGACCCTGAAGACCCTGCAGACTATGGTGAAGAGATGGAGAGTGACGACGATGCATTCACCGCAATGGCTGGAAGCGTCTGCGTTAATGAAGAACCAACATCAGATGAGTGGGGAACCTTCCTTACAGCTTGGGCACCAGTAATGGA
>DCIU01000097.1:445-4169 GCA_002317245.1 Lachnospiraceae bacterium UBA1718 | reverse complement strand
ATAGCAGATCTTAATCAGGTAAGAACTACTATCATTATTGTATGTACAGCAGTGTTCATATTCTTAATTATAGCAATGATGATCATTTCTAAGATCCTTAAGAAGGGATTTGTTAGGATTAATCAGAAGATTGAAGATCTTAATGATGGCTCGGGAGACCTTACTAAGCATATTGATGATAAGAGCGGAACAGAGTTCGAGGTAATCGCTAATAATATCAACAAGTTTATCGGAGAGATTAGGAACCTTGTTGATAAAGTTGGCGGCGACTCAGACACTATTCTGTCTTCAATTGAGACAGCTAATGAGGCTGTTGCCAAGTCGTCAGATAAGGCCAGCAACATAAGCGCTGTATCAGAGGAATTATCAGCATCAATGCAGATGGTTAATGATAATGTTAAGAGTCTGGATCAGGCTGTAGAAGAGGCTAATGCAATTATCGAAGAAGTTGCTGTCAAGGTGAGTCATAGTGACGATATTATTGATAATATCAAAGCAACAGCTGACACTGTAAGAGATACATCCTTAAGCAAGGAAGTAAGCATCAGGGAGAAAATTGATAGTCAGAAGGACAGAATTGATCAGAGTCTTGAAGCCAGCGCAAAGGTTGATAAGATTAATGAATTAACAGTTAATATCCTTGATATAGCAGAACAGACTAACTTACTGGCACTTAACGCTTCCATCGAGGCTGCAAGAGCTGGCGAGGCAGGTAAGGGATTTGCAGTTGTAGCTGATGAGATTAGAAAGCTTGCTGACAGCAGTACTAACACAGCTGAGAACATTCAGGTGATAAGTGCAGATGTTGTATCAGCTGTTGAGGAGCTGATTGGATGCACTAAGGATCTTATGGAGATTATTACAGAGAATGTTCTTCCAGACTACAAGCAGTTCTTGGATATGGCTAATATCTATACAGAGGATGCAGACAGAATAGAGGAACTTATGCAGACAACCTCCAATGATATTAAGGTGGTTGCCGATAAGATTGGAGAGATGTCTGGTAACGCAGGTTCAATCTCTAAGACAGTAGATGAATGTGATACTGGTATTGCTGAATCGGCAGAGAGTATTGCGTCACTTGCAGAAGAGATGATAGATATTGCCAATGAAGCAGGCAAGGTAAGAGATGCCGGAGCAGAATTGGCTGAACTGATTAAGAAGTACAAGGCATAGGAGAATCATATGAAGAAGAGAAGTCTTATATTAGCAGCATTATTCGCAGGAGCAGTTCTTGCAGTCCCAACCCAGGCCAATGCTGAAGAGAAGTCTGTAAATGACCTTGAGAAAGAATTAAAGGATGATAAGAGCAGCTTAGATAAATATATTACTGATAAGGATGAAGAAGAGGCCTTTAAAGACATCCATTATGTAAATAAGAAAACTCTCGATGGCAACAAAAAAGAATATGAAGATTATAAGGCTATCGTTGAAGAGGTTGGAATACAGACTGCAAATAATACTAACCTTCAACAAGAGATTGCAAAAGAGAATAATGAGCTGAAGAGTTCTCTTGGCACTGATGATTATAATAGTATAGTTAATGAAGTAAAAGATAAGAATGCCACTGATCTTAATACATATATAGATAATGCTCAGAGCGATTATAATGCACTTGTTGATCATGCTGCATATGCTGCAATAAATAGTTCATCAGGGTTAGATGCTGCGGCTAGTGCATTAAATACGGCAGCAAATCAAATGATTGAGAAAGAGGTTGCAGTTGATATTGCAACTGAGAATAATCTCACAGGCGAATCTGAAGCTGATTATACTAGTACGAGAAAACAGGAGGTAGGACTTGCTGCTGAGTTAGAGGCGGCTGAGGCAGCTAAGAAGGTTGCTGAAGAGCAGAAGGCACAGGCTGAGCTTATGAGCAATTCTGTCTCCAAACTGACTGATACGACATATGCCCTGGAATTAATACAGCAGAAGAAGGCGGGACTTGAAAAAGAGAAAGCTGCTACTCAGTCAGCTGTATCTTCGGCAGAGAGCACATTGAAGACCAAACTTGGTGTAACTTCGCTGTCTAATGACTTAAGTGAAGTAGCTCAGATTAGCTATGAGAAACAGGCTGGATTGGGAGATAATTCGACTAATAGAGCAGATGTCGCAAAGGCTACCGATAATTATATTACTGCAAAACTTGCATATGACAGTGCAACTTCAAAGCTTAACACTACAATTGAGAACGAAAAGATTCTTGCATCTGCAGTAGAGGTATTACCTAGTCTTACACCAACAGAGCTACAAGACCTTACAGATACAATTAACGCAAGAAAAAATAGGGCATCAAATGAAATAAGTGCAGCTAATACTACTATTGAGAATAAAACTAATCAGATTGCTCAGCTAGATAGTAAGCTGGATGGCATGAGAGATAGTACAGCTAATACAGCATATAAATCTGCTGTAGCTGATTACAATACAAAAAAGGCTACGTATGATTCTATAGTAAATAAGGATATCTCAACTCTTACAATAGATGAAACAGACAAGAAACTGTTGAACAAAAGTGGAATTAACACAGTAAGTGACCTTGCAGCCCATTATGGCAAAACTGGGATATATAACGTTTCATCAGTTCAAACAGAAATTAGTAAAAGTACTAATAGTGCGAGTACTCCCAATGTTTCAACAACGGTAAAAACGGTTGAAGCAAAAAAAACTATTGCGACTAATCAAAAAATAACAAATACTCTTACAGATGCCAATAAATATCTAGCCGCTAAGAAATCAAGAGCTACCAAAGCCCGTGACCATTCCAAGGCCGCCTATGATTCTATGAAGAAGAAAAGCGATGAGATGGCATCCAAGACAACCATCACCTGGGGGTCTAAGGCTACTTCCAATGCAGGTTCAGGAGCTGCTTCAGGCACATCCACTGGACGTACATCCATGAATCAGCTTAATACCAATGAGAAGGCAGCAGCTAATCTGGCAATTAAGAAGAGTGTAGCCAACCTCAACGTAATGGTAAGCAAGTTTGGACAGGCTACGGTAGTTGATAAGAGTACCTTTGACTTCGACAGCATTGCCCAGAGCAAGAACCTTGTACTGTTACAGGCACTTAAGCTTACAACCACTTCTAAGGATGCTGAGATAGACGCAGCTGGCATGATGTGGATGCAGATGGATGCAACTGCAATTCCAAGTAATGTTAAGGTATATTACTTAGACAAGAATGGTAAGCTTGAGGAAGCAAGTGTTTCTTATACCAAGAATGGTAAGGTAGTTAAGTTCAGGGTTCCACCTAAGTCTACAGTGGCTTTCATGGCATCAGTTGATGATGTGGTTAATTCATCCAATAAGATAGTTGACTCTGACAAAATAACACCAGTCGCTAAGAAGCAGAAGCTTACCCTGTAGAATAAATTAATCGCAATCATTTTTACCCCATTATCATTGTATTATGCTCTGAAATGGGGTAGAATTATTCTTGCGCACTTTATCGCGTAAAAGCTTAAAAGCTTAAAAGTGTAAAAGTAGTATAAAAGCAATGTTAGAAGGAAGGTTACAAAATGCCAGTTACAGAATATTTGCATAGAAATGCTAAGTTGTATCCAGACGAGGTGGCTCTTGTTGAGCTTAATCCAGAGGAGCAGGATACAAGAAGACATACTTGGAAAGAGAATGACTTAATCGAGTCTACTAGATTCGAGCCATATAGAAGAGAGATTACATGGAGCGTATTCCAGGAGAAGGCTAACAGATTCTCTAATCT
>DCIU01000097.1:0-269 GCA_002317245.1 Lachnospiraceae bacterium UBA1718 | reverse complement strand
GAGGTTGATGTAATCGTATTCGGTCCAGAGTTCATTGGACGTATTGAGGCTAATGCTGACAGACTCTCTAACGGAAGATTACTTATCTACGTTGGTGATAACTGCCCAAGCTTCGCTGAGAGCTACAGAGAGCTTGTTGCTGACTGCTCAAGCAAGGATATTGATATAGAACTTACTGAGGATGATTTCGGCGCAATATATTTCTCTTCAGGTACTACAGGCTTCCCTAAGGCAATCTTACATAAGCACTTAAGCTTAACACAGGCTGC
>DCIU01000115.1:1596-3425 GCA_002317245.1 Lachnospiraceae bacterium UBA1718 | reverse complement strand
GGGAGGAGCCCTTCTGTCCTACCTACTTCACCTGGACATATCTTATTGCGGTGGAGGTATTCGCCAAGATGCGTCCTGATGCCATTATCTGGGAGACAGGTCTTGGGGGAAAATATGATGCGACTAACGTATCTGACTACAAGTCAGTCAGCATAATCACTGAGATTGGCTTGGATCACATGGAGTATCTTGGGGACACTAAGGAGAAGATTGCCCTTGAGAAGGCAGGGATAATGAGAAGAGGTATTCCTGTTGTTATAGCAGATAGAAGTGAGAGCGTGACAGGTGTCTTAAGAGAGGCTGCTGACAGATGCGCATCCCCTCTATTACCAGTCCCAGGATTAGGCAGGCTACAGGCAGAAGTATGTCCAAAAGGGATTGATTTTTCCTATAATTCTCGCTATTATAGTAATGCTAACTTCAAACTAGGGACACTAGCGGTTTATCAGGTTGAGAATGCCACTCTGGCACTTACCGCGTTGGAAACTGTTTATGATAGCGATGAATTGAGCTTGGAAGCTATGCGTGAGGGTATTTCTTCTATGAAATGGCCTGGACGCATGGAGGAGATAGAGCCGGGTATAATATTCGATGGTGCTCATAATGTTGACGGTATCGAGGCTATGCTGTCTTCTGTAAGAGGCGATGGATGCAGGGGTAAGAGATTCCTGCTTTTTAGTGCGGTTACAGATAAGCAGGCGGACATTATGATTGATATGATTGACAGGTCAGGGCTTTTTGCAGAGATTGGTCTGGCACATATTGATACTTCCCGGGGAATTACTACTGATGATCTTGAGATTCTGATTAAGGGAATTAAGAACAGCAGGGTATATACAGATGTAAGGACGGCCTACAGGACTCTTGCCGGTAAGAGGGGAGAGGATGACAGACTCTATGTGTGTGGGTCCCTATATCTGATTGGAGAGTTGAAAGAGCAGGTGTAACGATGATTAATTTTGAAGAGGAACTTAAGAAGTTTCATCCATCACTTGAGATAGAAGAAGCTGAGGATGCAATATACAACCAGGATCTGACTGATATGGCAGACCTGCTTGTTAACCTTGTTAAGGATAATAAGGAAGAGAGCAGACCAGGTAAGACAGAGTAACGCGGAGGCGTAACGTGATTTGTTATAATTGTGGCGCAACGTTAACTCGCAATAACTTCTGTACCAATTGTGGAGCTGATGTTGCTAAGTATAAGAAAATAGTCTGTTCAGCCAACCTTCTATATAATGAAGGATTGGAGCGTGCAACAGTAAGAGATCTGTCAGGGGCTATTTCAAGCCTTCGTCAGTGTATAAAATTAGATAAGAACAATGTAGATGCCAGAAACCTCTTAGGACTGGTTTATTTCGAGATGGGCGAGTATGTGTCTGCTCTTAATGAGTGGGTCATCTCTAAGAATCTGCGCCCTAATAAGAATATCGCAGATGATTACTTAAGCCTTCTCCAGAATAATCCTACCAAGCTTGATACATATTCACAGGCTGTTAAGAAGTATAATCTGGCTCTGAACTACTGCTATCAGGGTTCTATTGACTTAGCTGTTATTCAGCTTAAAAAGGTTAGGAGCCTTAACCCTAAGTATGTTCAGGCTCTGCAGCTCTTAGCGCTTATATATATCTATAATGAGCAGTGGGAGGACGCCAGACGTGAACTCTTAAAGTGCCAGAAGATAGATGTTAATAATACTATTACCTTAAGATACCTTCGTGAGGCTGAGTCAGTCCTTAATATGGATGATGAGAACCTTGATGGAACAGGCAAGAAGCATAAGAGAGACAGTCTTAAGAAGAAGTTCGAGAGTGACGGTGAGTCTTATTC
>DCIU01000115.1:0-1422 GCA_002317245.1 Lachnospiraceae bacterium UBA1718 | reverse complement strand
GCAGAGATTGCTGAGCTTCAGCAGAATCTCAAGTCAGCCCAGAATCAGACAGAGAAGCTTAATTCAGAGCTTGAGTTATATACCGGTGAAGATGGAACAATGACAGCGATGGATAATCTCCTCAATGCTGCTTGGAACTATCTGGATAATCCAGAGGCATCGGCAGAAGTTGCAGAGAGTCTTGATAATATTGATCAGGATACACTTGATAAGACCTCAGAGAGCTTTGTCAGAGTATATGAGAAATTACTCTCCAAGGTTGGCGGGGATGTTGGCTCAACTTATTATGATTCTGGCATACGTGCATATCAGAATGAGAGCTATGAGGACGCTATTGCTGACTTGACAAAGGCATACTCCTATGATAATACTAATGGAGATGCCTTGTACAACTTAGGCAATGCATACCGTAAGTCAGGGGACGTTATCAAAGCTATTGATACTTACCAGCAGGTAATTGAGCAGTTCCCAGACACAGAGATGGCTACTAGATCACAGCAGTACATCAATGAATTGAATGTGGATTAGTTAATTAAGTTCAAAGGAGAACAATTATTTTGTTCTCCTTTTCTTTGAAAATTGCAGAATTTTTATTAGGAATACGCGTGTTAACGCAGGTCACCAAGGAGGCAGAAAGATGGCTAAAAGAACAGACTTTCACAAAGTTTTGATAATTGGTTCAGGCCCAATTATCATCGGTCAGGCTTGTGAGTTCGATTACTCAGGAACACAGGCTTGTAAGGCTCTTCGTAAGTTGGGCTATGAGATTGTATTGGTTAATTCCAATCCAGCAACTATTATGACAGATCCAGAGACAGCAGACGTGACTTATATTGAGCCACTTAATGTTGATCGTTTGGAGCAGATTATTGCTAAAGAACGTCCAGATGCATTACTTCCTAATTTAGGTGGCCAGTCTGGACTTAATTTATGTTCAGAGCTTAATAAGGCAGGTATCCTTGATAAGTATGGTGTTAAGGTTATCGGTGTTCAGGTTGATGCAATCGAGCGTGGTGAGGACCGTATCGAGTTCAAGAATACAATGAATGAGCTTGGAATCGGTATGGCTAGGTCAGACGTGGCTTACTCTGTTGAGCATGCTCTTGAGATTGCTGATGAATTAGGTTATCCAGTAGTTCTTCGTCCTGCATACACAATGGGTGGTGCCGGCGGCGGACTTGTATATAATAAGGAAGAGCTTAAGGTTGTATGTGCAAGAGGTCTTCAGGCTTCCCTGGTTGGACAGGTACTTGTTGAGGAGTCAGTACTTGGCTGGGAAGAGTTAGAGCTCGAGGTTGTCCGCGATTCAGAAGGCAACATGATTACAGTATGCTTCATCGAGAATATTGATCCAATCGGCGTTCATACTGGTGATTCATTCTGCTCTGCTCCAATGCTTACAATCTCTGAGGATGTTCAGAA
>DCIU01000108.1:1114-6636 GCA_002317245.1 Lachnospiraceae bacterium UBA1718 | reverse complement strand
TAATAGCAATGGAGAATACATTTTTAACAATCCAGATAATTGTATTCATCTCAAAAACGGCCGCAACTAATATAAATGCCATAATAATTATGACACCTCTAAGTAACGACCATGCTCTGGTATTCTTAATCCACACCATAATGTGGTATACCAGGAATGAGATAATAAGAATCTCTATAATGTCAGATATTTGAATTGAAGGAATATGCAGATTAACTAAATATTTGTCTGCAAATGTACGAATCTGATCCATTACTGTTAACTACTCTTACTGTAAGTCCTGTGGTTGCTGTGTTGATGGTTTCCTAACTGTCTTGGTTGTTCCGTTAGCTGTATGCACTGTCTTGGCCTGTGGTCTCTGAGCAGGTCTCTGACTGGCAGGTCTGGAAGCGCTCTTATTAGGTGCGCTTGCTGTGTTAATTCTCTTCACCTTCTTATTAGCTGCTGCAACAGTAATCTTAGGTACGGCCTTAACATAGTAATAATAATCGTCATCCTCGAACTGAAGGTCCTCAGTACTCTTATAGTCCAGATGGAATGAGAAGAACTGAAGCACTAAGCAGAGTAGTATTGCAAGGATTCCACCAAATAATAAACCGCCAATTGAATAATTCAGGTCGAACTTCAGATCACCGAATAACAGAATAACCATATCTACTATAGCGCCAGCTACAATAGCTATTGTCCATGCAAAATCAATTGCTCTGCGTCTGATGACATATACAACAACAAGGGTGACTGCGAATGCAATGCACATTACTATCATGCCCTTATCTGCTAACAATCCATCAATGATGAATCTTATACGCGATACCATGTTGCCATCATCAACTGTAACAATTGTCGCACCGTTCTCACTCATGAACTCGACAACATTGGCAACTACGACGCCACATGCAACCGAGAAAATCGAGAATGGTCCACCAAAAAGACCAACTGCTATTGGTATTACGTATGGAATCTTAAGTAAGAAAAGAATAGGAGTAAGGAGTACTACTACTGATTCTCCTGGAGCAAATCTTACAAAAAGAATAAACATTAGGAACATAATAAATGCTGCAACAATCGCACACTCCAGCGCAAGAGCATACAAATGCAGCAGTATGAATAATCCCGCAAATAGTGCCATCACTACCATGGGTAGGATTGATGATAAAAGCGACACAACAAGTACTATTGCTACTCTGTCCAGCTTCTCCATGTATCCAAGCTTACTGTTGATTACTGAGAATACAATAAATGCTAACAAGAACTTAAGCACTGGATTGATATATGCATCGTACTTGCCGTATATTCTCTTGATTACTTCTCTAACCTCAATAAAAGTCGACATTGAACTACCTGTTAATTCATCTTCTCTAATCTCTTAAGGTTCGCGTAATAAACCTTAAGGCTCTTCCTTGCATGGGCATATCTGTACACCGCCAGAATGTATGACAGAACAAGATATACTATCATGCTTATAACAAAAATCTTACCAACCCTCTGACCAAAGGCTATCAGATCCATGTTATAAATATTCTCCATTATTACCTCAAAATTATAGAACAGGTAAACGCCAACAATCGTTACGAATGCGACGATACCTGCAATAACTGACTTAAGCATCTGGGCGGTAATATAATCAGTCCTGAAATATCTTGTGATATTAACGTACTTCTTACCTTCGCCCTGCTCATATGAGGCTAACTTAGTCATTAATATGACCTTCTCCTCGTTAACCATATGGCCTCCATATTATTTCTCTAAGAATCTCATCTTAGGGCTTGTCTTCTCTGGTGCAGGCTTGCTGGTATTTGCAACTGTTCCATGTCCAAGACCAATTGCATTGCCAAGTGTCTTCTGCATTTCTGACTTACACTGTGGACAGTACTTACCAGTCTTAATTGTCTTGCCACATCTGTCGCAGGAAAGACCTACTGCAGAATCAGATGAGAACTCAAGTCTCTCTTCTCTTACCCACTGACGAATCTGTCCGATATCAACCTCGCACTCCTCAGCTACTGTCTTAACATTGACATTTGGGTTCTCACGGATATATTCCTTAACCTTCTTGAACTCTTCCTCCATCCTGTCACGACAAGTAGGACAAATCTGTGGTCCAACCATGTAATTGAATAACTTTTTACATTTTCTACAAGTACGTACGTCCATATGAGCCTCCTTCATAAGCCCCTGCCAATTGCGACAGTAATATAATAAATATTCTTAACTCCTGACTCCCTAAAAAGCCTTGAAATTGCGTCGATTGTTGTGCCCGTAGTATATATGTCGTCAATGATTACAATCGTACTTAATTTTACACCATTTGACCCTATTATAAAAGCCTTTTTTAGATTATTTATACGTCCTCTCTCGTCCAGTTTCTTCAGTGGAACCGTGTATTTTTGGCGTATTACGCAGTCATTTATCACTGGCACATTAATATAGGCCGAGAGTGCTCTTGCTAACACCTCGGCCTGATTATATCCTCGTCTGTTTAATCGTCTTCTATGAATAGGAACGGGGATTAAGGCATCGGCATTAAGCTTACGCAGTGTGTCACCCAGGATCTCGTTAGCGTAGTAGGCATACATCTGTGCATATTCCGCCCTCCCGGCATACTTAAACCGGTAGAGGCTGGTCCTGACATCTGCATATTCGAAGATGGCATAGCCACGGTCGAAATAATGTATCTTGCGGCTGCAGTCGTAGCAGGTAAGTCTCTCAGTATCAGCCAGTCTCTTACCACATTTTCTGCAGGTCTCACCGTTAATGGGTCGTATCTTGGCAGCACACTTCCTGCAGGTAAGCTCCTCTGGAAGTATTGCCTCATCACATATCGCACATCTCCTTGGGAAGAGTGCACTCGCCACCTTACTAAATTGCATTATTTCCTTTCTACTTCTGCAATTCTTGAGGCTAATCCCGTATATCTCTTATTCTCGTTCTCGTTGTCAATCATTGTATTAAGTGTGTCCTGATTCCCCAAAATCGTGACACATCTCTTGGCCCTTGTTACGCCAGTATATAACAGATTCCTGTTAAGAAGCGGCCTCGGCCCGCCAAGAAGCGGCATTATTACCGCCGGATATTCGCTTCCCTGTGACTTATGAATAGTAACAGCATAGGCAAGTTCCAGCTCATCAAGATTTGTTACAGGGTAAACAATTCTGCGACTGTCATCGTATTCCACGGTAATGGAGTTAGCCCTCTTATTGATCTCAGTAATAAGGCCAATATCTCCATTGAATACACCAGTTCCGCTATCGGCAGGTATGCCGTAACTGCTCATTATCTCCCAGGCAATATCATAGTTATTTTTAATCTGCATAACCTTATCGCCTACTCTGAAGAGTGTGTCTCCGAAGGTGTACTCCTCCTTACTATCTGCAGGCGGGTTAATATACTTCTGAAGTACAGAATTAAGGGCAGCTGTTCCAAGATTACCCTTTCTGGTAGGTGTAAGCACCTGTATCTGCATTGGCGAAGCATCCACATATCCCGGAAGCTTCTCAGTAATCAGCTGAACCATGTGCTTGTAGATTACATTGGTATCCTCCCTCTCAAGGAAGAAGAAGTCCCTGCTCTTATTATCAAGTGCTATTCTCTCGCCCTTATTAATCTTATGAGCATTAACAACTATATCGCTCTCTGCTGCCTGCCTAAAAATATGTTCAAGCTCTACACAGGCAAAGGCTCCTGATTCTATAAGATCATGAAGTACCTGACCCGGACCTACACTTGGCAGCTGATTGCAGTCGCCCACAAGAATCAGTCTGGTTCCCGGTATGATGGCCTTGAGCATGGCGTAGAAGAGATGAATATCTACCATAGAGGCTTCATCAATAATTATCACATCTGCTTCCAGAGGGTTATCCGAATTGCGTCCAAAGCTCGCTCTGCTGCCTTCCTCCAGCGAACCTCCACCCAGTTCAAGCATTCTGTGAATGGTCTTGGCCTCATATCCTGTAGCCTCTGTCATTCTCTTGGCTGCACGTCCCGTTGGAGCCGCAAGCATAATATCCAGTCCCTCATTAACGAAATACTGAATAATGCTGTTGATAGTTGTTGTCTTACCAGTTCCAGGTCCACCCGTCAGGATGAATACACCGTTGGTAACTGCCTCATAGACAGCCCGTCTCTGGAGCTCATCAAGTTCAATATCCAGTGAACTCAGGGTCGCATCAATTTTGCCAGATATATTACGCTCATCAAGGCTATAAACGCTCTCGTTAATATCATGAAGCATTCTGGCGCTCCCCAGCTCCTCGAAATACATCATATTGGAATAGCACAGCGTATTGCCGTCCTCATCAGTCTTGGTAACCAGCTTCTTGTCCATAATCAGATTGGGAATCTCGTCCCTAATCAGAGGCTCAGCAACCCCCAGAAGCTCATAGGCATCGGAAACGAGTTCATTCTGAGGAAGATAGGTATGTCCCTCGGTAGAGGCCTGTGTCAGCACGTAGAGAATTCCACACTGAATTCGGTATCTGGAGTCAACCTTAATACCAGCCTTAGCCGCGATGTCGTCCGCCTTCTTGAAGCCAATACCGTCCACTTCATCTGCAAGGCGATATGGGTTCTCGGACAGAATCAGCCTAACCGCAGCACCATAGGTATCATATATCTTCAGAGCCATCTCGTTGGTAATTCCGAATTGCTGGAGGTACATGATGGTATCCCTCAGATCCTTGCGTTCTTCAAGCTGCGTAGCAATCTCCCTGGCCATACGCTCACTTATACCTTTAATCTCAACAAGGCGTTCCGGCTCCTCCTCAATAATTCTGAAGGTATCCTGTCCGAACTTCTTGATGATTCTCTTGGCAATGGTTGCCCCCACGCCCTTAATGGCACCAGATGCAAGATATCTCTCGATATCTAAAAGTCCCGTTGGCTCTATCACCTTAACGCTTGTGCACTTAAGCTGTACTCCATAGGTAGGATGGTCCACCCAGTCACCTGTAACCTCTACAGTCTCGCCCTCTGCAATGCCCATAAAGGTGCCCACGCAGATGATATCATCATCCTCAGTATCAAGTTCAAGTACTCCATAGCCATTAGTCTCCTTGTAGAAGAGATAATGGTCTATATATCCCTGAAATGTCTCCACTTACTATCCTCACTGTTATTAATTCATTCACTATTATAACAGAAAAAGAAGCTCCCATGCGGGAGCTTCGATTATCCTTCTAAATTCCTCTTCATCTGCTCGTAGAGCATCTGTGCCAGGCCCAAACCATTATTCTCTGTACTCTGTGTGGCCAGCTCTGAGATTGTGTTGTCCTTGAAGTAATCCACAAGATTACTTGTTGACTGGTCCTCATTGCTATTTGGAACTGTCTTCCACATCTGCTTGAAGACCTGCTCTAAGAAGTAACTCTCGAACTGCTTGCAGGCATCCATGAGTTCTTCATCAGTCGCCTCAGCGTTGGCAGAAGCCGCCACGTTTTTCAGCTTATCGCTCTTAGCCTGGTTAGCTGTCTGACTAGCATATTCAGAATATATATTAGTAAGTCCACTAGTATCTATTGTGCTCA
>DCIU01000108.1:0-964 GCA_002317245.1 Lachnospiraceae bacterium UBA1718 | reverse complement strand
TTATTGGCAATCTCCATCATCTGGTCTGTTGTGGTGATGGCCTTACTGTTCATCTCGTATGCTCTCTGAGCAACGATCATGTTAACCATCTCATCTACAACCTGTACGCTTGAACCCTCTAAGTAACCCTGTACAACCTTACTCTTGGTAAGACTTGTATCAGTAGCCTCATTCTTGGCTGCACCTGAAGCTGCACTTACGTTGTACATTGTATCGTTAACCTTCTCAAGTCCTGATGGGTTATTGAACTGGTAGAGACCAATCTTAATGCCCATTGACTGAGCATTATTAGTAGCATCTGGATAGCAGAGGTTACCATTAGCATCAACGGAAATCTTGCTTACGTCATATCTGGTAGAATCAATCTTAATCTCCTTGCCAGTTGAATCAAGAACTGGAAGTCCATCAGATGTCGACAGGATAAGTGTGCTTCCACCACCTGTACTGAAGTTAAAGTTACCGTTACGTGTATACTTGGTAGAGCCATCAAGATCCTTAACTGCGAAGAAGCCCTTACCTTCAATAGCCATTGCTGTTGGTGACTCTGAAGCAAGTAATGAGCCCTGGTTAAAAATTGATGTGACTGACGCATTCCTTACACCAAGACCTACCTGAGCGCTGATTGGCTTGTTAGCTCCATTGGCTGTTGTAGTCTCTGTCTGCATTGTCTGATAGAGCAGCGACTTGAATTCAGCTGTCTCTGCCTTGTATCCTGTTGAGTTAACGTTCGCTAAGTTATTAGCGATTACGTCTAAGTTCGTCTGCTGGGCAATCATGCCACTAGCTGCTGACCATAATGATCTAACCATAGATTATACCTCTTATACCTTACCTAACTGCTGCGATGCAATTCCAAGTGTCTCATCAATAGTGGTAATGAGCTTCTGATTGCTCTCATACTGTCTTGACACAGATATCATCTCAACCATCTCCTGTACTACCTGTACATTGGAGGTCTCAATAT
>DCIU01000112.1:4331-4931 GCA_002317245.1 Lachnospiraceae bacterium UBA1718 | reverse complement strand
ATACAGCAACACATCTTCTTCAGGCAGCACTTCAGGAAGTACTTGGCTCAGATGTACATCAGGCTGGTTCTTCACAGGATGCAGAGAGAACAAGATTCGACTTCTCTTATGGACAGGCTGTTGCTAAGGAAGACCTTGCTAAGATTGAGGCAATCGTTAATGCCAAGATTGCAGAAGACCTTGAGATTGTTACAGATGTAATGACTATAGAAGAAGCTAAGAAGAGTGGCGCCATGGCACTCTTCGGTGAGAAGTATGGCGCAACAGTTCGTGTTGTTAAGGCTGGCGACTTCTCTAAGGAGCTTTGTGGTGGTACACATGTAGCTCACACAGGACAGATTCAGAACTTCAAGATTATGTCTGAGTCTGGTGTAGCAGCTGGTGTTCGCCGTATTGAAGCTATCACAGGAGCTAATGTAATCGCTTACTACAATAAGTTAGAGGCTGAGCTTAATGAAGCAGCAAGCATTGTTAAGACTACTCCTGCAGCACTCCTTGATAAGCTTAATGCAATGATGAAGGAGATTAAGGCTCTTAATTCTGAGAACGAGTCACTTAAGGCTAAGGCTGCCAAGTCGGCCCTTGGTGATGTAATGGATC
>DCIU01000112.1:0-4311 GCA_002317245.1 Lachnospiraceae bacterium UBA1718 | reverse complement strand
GGTTGTAGAGATTAAGGGTGTAAAAGTGCTTGCAACTAAGGTACCTGGCGTTGATATGAATGGTCTTAGAGACTTAGGCGATCAGCTTAAGGAGAAGCTTGGCGAAGGCGTAATCGTACTCGCATCAGATAAGGATGGCAAGGTAAATCTCGTAACAATGGCTACAGATTCAGCTCAGGCTAAGGGTGCTCATGCTGGTAACCTTATTAAGGGTATCGCAGCACTTGTTGGCGGTGGCGGCGGTGGTCGTCCTAACATGGCTCAGGCTGGTGGTAAGAATCCAGCTGGTATTGATGCCTGCTTAGAAGAGTCTAAGAAGGTTATTGATAGCCAGTTGGCATAAAAATAAAAGAAAAGTATTGACGAATGTCAAAAAGTTAGTATAATTAATAACGTGCATGTTTAGAATTATGCATAATAACCCAAGATCAGTCGAGCTTATGGGACTGAAGGGAGGTCAGGTTTAGAATGTCTAATGTAATCGTAAAAGAGAATGAGACTTTAGATAGCGCATTACGTCGTTTCAAGAGAAGCTGCGCAAAGGCTGGTATCCAGCAGGAGATCAGAAAGCGTGAGCATTACGAGAAGCCAAGCGTAAGACGTAAGAAGAAGTCAGAAGCAGCTAGAAAGCGTAAGTATAACTAGTAACTATTAAGCCCTTGGATTTATCCAGGGGCTTTTTAAGTGTCTGATAGTTTTGTATAATTTTGATATGAAGTTATTTTTGATAATAATCTTATTGCTTGCCATATTCTTTTTAATAGTTGATTTCATCGATATCAACCGATTTGTCGTTAGAGAATATGAAGTCAAGTCTGATAAGATTGATAAGGAATTGAATATTGTACTGCTGGCTGACCTTCATAATAAGGAATTTGGTAAGGATAACAGTAAGCTGATTAAGGCTATAGAGGATATTAATCCGGATTTCACGCTTGTAGCAGGGGATATGCTTACGGCCAAGCCGGGCAAGGATTATTCCAACGCCCTTAAGTTCTTCACTAATATGAAGAAGAGACCTGTATGCTATGGACTTGGTAATCATGAATACAGAATGAAGATATATGAGGACCAGTATGGCAAGGCTTATGATGACTATGTATCTAAGCTGAGGGAACAAGGGATAGATATTCTTGAGAACGACCATATTGATATAGAAGGTACTAATATCCGTATTCAGGGTCTGATGATTGACAGGCATTACTATAAGAGGTTTGAGCATCACGAGATGACTGAAGAATATATCAGAGGTATTACTGGTAAGAAGGATGAGAGCAAGTACGAGATAATGATTGCTCATAATCCTGAGTATTTCCCGGGTTATGCCAGTGCTGGCGCGGATTTAATTGTCAGTGGACATGTACATGGCGGCATTATGAAGCTTCCATTTATAGGAGGAGTGATATCGCCTAAGCTAAGTCTCTTCCCTAGATTCGACGGTGGAATATTTAATCATTTGAATTCTACAATGATTCTTAGCCGTGGCCTCGGATGCCATACTTTACCACTACGAATATTTAATCCTGGAGAGCTTGTGGTTATTAAGCTGTCTCCTTGTCAAAAGTAGTAATTTTAGTTAAAATTAATAAGTTAGAGTACATATATAAGACGCACATATTCTTGCGTCTTATTGTGTGTAAAAGAATGTGAAAGGGAAGCTACTAATGGCACTTTCTGTTAAGTTAGAAGCCTTCGAGGGACCTCTCGATCTGCTTCTGCATCTGATAGATAAGAATAAAATTGATATATATGACATTCCGATTGTAATGATTACAGAGCAGTATCTGGATTATATCAAGCAGATGGAGACTGAGGATATGAACATAATGAGTGAATTCCTCTTAATGGCTGCCACACTACTTGATATTAAGTGCAAGATGCTTCTTCCTGCCGAGGTTAACGAAGAGGGAGAAGAAGAGGACCCCAGAACTGAGCTTGTTGAGAAGCTGCTTGAGTTCAAGATGTACAAGTATATGTCCTATGAGCTTAAGGATATGTCAATTGATGCAGGTAAGGTTGTATATAAGGCTCCTACAATCCCTGATGAGGTTGCTGCATACAGACCACCAATCGACTATACGGAGTTAATTGGAGATCTTAATCTGACTAAGTTGAATTCAATTTTCCGGGAGACCCTTAAGCGTCGTGAGGATAAGGTGGATCCAATCAGAAGTACCTTCGGCAACATTCAGAAGGACGAAGTGGATCTTGACGCCAAGACAGAGTATATTAAGATGCTTCTGTGGACCAGTAAGAGGTTGAGCTTCACTGAGTTGTTAGAGAAGCAGAACAGCAAGATGGAGATTGTTGTTACCTTCCTTATTATATTGGAGCTTATTAAGATTGGTCTTATAGAGATTACGCAGAACGATTTGTTTGATGATATTAATTTAGAGGTAAAGGGTGACGTGTCAGAGGCTGAATTCCTCGGCGCAGAGATTGGTGAGAATAATGACGAGAACTAAGCAGGAAGCTGTCTTAGAGGCAGTGCTTTTTACAATGGGTGATTCCGTTGAGATTGAGAGACTTGCTGACTTAATTGAAGAGGATATAGATGCTACGAGGCAGATTCTTGAGGAGATGAAGGCTAATCTCGATAATAGCGAGAGGGGCATTACTCTGATCGAGCTTGACGGCGCATATCAGATGTGTACTAAGCCTGAGATGTATGAATACCTTATAGAGCTTACTAAGACAAGCAGACGTGAGGCTCTTACAGAGGCGGCCTTGGAGACTCTGTCTATTATTGCCTATAAGCAGCCTGTAACACGTATGGACATTGAGAAGATCAGGGGTGTTGCCTGTGATTATGCCCTTAACAGACTTCTTGAGTTCGACCTTATTAAGGAGCTTGGACGTCTGGATGCTCCAGGCAAGCCGATTCTCTTTGGTACAACAGAGCAGTTCTTGAGAAGCTTCGGTGTTAAGAGCCTTGACGAACTTCCAGAGATCAGCCAGGTCAAGATGGAAGAGTTCAGAGAGCAGGCAGAGCAGGAAGCACAGATTAAGCTTGATATATAAGCGGGGGAGTCTATGACTAAGGAAGAGGCTAAGCAGAAATTACGCAAGAGTGGTTACAATGTTGTCGAGGACAATTCGGTTGTAACTGTATTTATCTCGCCTGAGACTAATATGAAGAATGCCATCCGGGATATTAAGGAGAAGCTTTATGCCTGGGGCTATAATGCGAGCTTTGGGGTGAAGCAGCATAAGGGCGCCGAGGATATGGCGACAGAAGAGGCCCGGGAAGAAATTCTTGAGGACGAGATGATTGAGGCAGAGGTTGAGGCTGAGGCAGAGGCAGAGGCTGAGGCGGTTGTTGCTGCTCCTGCCAAGGAAACTTTAGAAGCTCCGGCAAAAGTGGAGGCGACTAAGGCTCCTGCAGAGGAATCATCTGACCCTACTGATGACGATGATGAATGGTTTGATGAGGAGGACTCGGATATGCTTCTTACAGAGGAGAGTATTCAGTTCTCGTTGGAGGATTTTGGCTTAGATTTCTAATTGTTTGGGGGATTAGATGGCTAAGGATAAGAAAGAAAAAGATATTAATAAATATGGCATGAGACGAGAACTGACCAGACTGGCTACAGTACCTATCCTGATTCTTGGCATTGTGCTCATATTTATAACATATTTCAGGTTCTACCAGGTTATTGGCAGCCAGGTATCTAAGGAACTTGAAGATGTTGCTATTGGAGCACTTTACAATAACAGTGACCTGTATCATCAGGATAGAACCTTCACCAAGGGCGAGGATGGACTCTACAAAATGGATGCCATCGAGGGCCAATATAAGAATTATGAAGCCTACCTTGATTATATGAAGGAATATACTGATACAGATATTACTCTGTTCTATTATGATATTCGTGTGGCTACTACCATATGTGATGCTGAAGGCAATCGTGTTGTGGGTACAACTGCAAGCAAGCCCATTGTTGATAAAGTGACGTCAACTAAGAGGGGATACTTCATTGATAATGTAGATATCTTCGGTACCAAGTATTTTGCCTATTATCATCCTGTACTTGATGAGGATGGCGAATTCAAGGGGATGATATTCACAGGTAGACCAAATGCTGAAGTTAAGAAGCTCATTATGGTTAATACCTGGCCTATTATAGCTGCAGCGCTTCTTATGATGTTGCTTGTTTCGATAGGTGCCACAAGAGTCGCTACAGGTTATGCGACTGTAATTGATAAGCTTAAAGTATTCCTTACTGATACAGCGGGAGGAGACTTCAAGGCGAATCTTGATGCTGAAATTATTAAGAGAAAAGATGAACTGGGCCAGATGGGCCTTCTTAC
>DCIU01000079.1:25708-27217 GCA_002317245.1 Lachnospiraceae bacterium UBA1718 | reverse complement strand
GGCAGTGGAATCTTGCTGTGTGATAATCTGTATTTTGTGAGATGCATTAATGATGAGACTGGTTCATACTGCTCATCAAGAGAGCTTAATAAGTATAATCTTACGACTAATTCCATTGAGACGGTTGGCACATTCTCAAGTGATAATTACTGCACTGGTAATATGTACTATGCAGATGGCCTGCTCTATGCTGATCTGAATGGTATCAATGACTGCTTCCAGATAGATGAAGATGGTAATGTGGTCAAGGCCATGAACAGGGCTGACATAGAAGAATATGCAATGGTTCCTGAAGGCTACTCGCTTACAACTTATGAGAGTGGAAGGAAGACTCTGTTCCCTAAGGAGAGCTATAGTCAGAATGGCAAGCTTATCTTATCCAATACACAGAGTGATGTTGTAATATATGATCCCGCAAGCAAGAGAGAGACAGAGCTTGGTGGTTTCGTAATTGCAATTAATGATAAGAATGTACTAATCGAGACCTATGATTCTGGTAAGTATGCATATGGCCTCATCAATAGGAAGACTGGAGAATATAAGTATCTGGCAAGCCTTGATGACTACTACTCATCTATTGGTATCGATGATGAGTATTCCTACTTCAGCCAGGCCAATGAAGAGACTGGCGCAACTGAGATTGGCAGTATATCTCTTGCAGATGGCAAGATAAGTATTGTATATACAGCTCCTGTGTCTGAGACACGCCTGGAGGTAACACCTGCTTATATTGCTTCACCTGTTAAGATTGGCAACTTCGTATTTACAATAGAATCTCATGATTGTGGCTTGTATCCGGCAGTAATTAATCTTGATACTAAGGAGATGACTGTAGGAGATACATGGTACTATCAGTCAGGTATTGCAGGAGTCGGTACTATTGTAAGAGGCACCTATTCCAAGGCTTCTGACTTCGGCCAGGTACTTGTTACCGCTAAGAGCGCACTTATCAATATTAATGATTCGTATAAAGGTGCTGAGAAAATTAATGCGACTATGAATGCCAGACTTGATGAATTAGTAAACCGTGCCGAGGATGCGGTTCCTGAAGCCCAGAGCTGGTATGACGAGTCAGTAGAATTCGCTAAGGAGAACGATACAGAAGTATACTTCACTCCTTACAGCTATACTGAGACTGTTGATGACATTGATTATCTTACTGACAGTGTAATCTGCTTCAGAGTAAATGGATATGATTACCTGGGCGGAGCCCATGGAACGCCATATCAGGAGGCATATATCTTCGACCTTGAGACAGGTGAGCGCAAAAATATAGGCGATTTCATCACTATATCAGAAGAAGAGCTTAAGGATGTCGTTACGGCAGCTGTAGCCAAGAAGATGGAAGCCGAAGGCCGCGATATGTACTGGGATGATGCAGAACAGTCAGTCCATGAAGTAGTAAGCAAAGAATACACCAACGCCTACCTTACAAATGACGGCATCGTATTCTACTTCGACCCATATCTCCTTGCAAGCTACGCACAGGGCTTTGTTGAGGTAGAGATC
>DCIU01000079.1:6964-25501 GCA_002317245.1 Lachnospiraceae bacterium UBA1718 | reverse complement strand
GTCTGGTACTTGCCGGATAGTGGATCTGGCATTGGTGGTTCCTTGTCCAGGGTGATCATGGGAGCGATGATGCCGATGCTCTTCATGTAGCTTCGAAGCAGTTTCTCTGCCTTGAAGAATGCCATGGTTTTGTCTGTGCCCTGTGCTCCCGATAATCTGAGCTCAAGGAGGTTGTTAGGGTTAACAATTATCTGATATCTCTTGATGTAATCTTCGTTTCGAAGTACATCGTCAAGCTCTGAAACAGGAACAATGATTTCCCGGCTTCCATCTACGAATCTGATCTGATCCAGATTCCTTCCACGAAGTTCAAGCCAGGGTGACTTGTTGCCACATATGCATTCTCGCTCGTGGTATCTGATTCTGTCACCAAGCTCACATCTGATAACCGGTTGGATGAAGTTGGCCAGATTAGTGATTAATAGCTTATCTGAAGTCTTACCAGCTTTTACAGAATTATTATGCTCATCAACGGGCTCT
The DNA here is from genome assembly GCA_002317245.1 of Lachnospiraceae bacterium UBA1718. Taxonomy (GTDB): domain Bacteria; phylum Bacillota; class Clostridia; order Lachnospirales; family Lachnospiraceae; genus Colinaster. The sequence continues at coordinate 25,021 of DCIU01000079.1, read as the reverse complement.
ACAATTATCCAGTCGTCGTTGATGTGCAGGTGGTGTTCACGGCATTCATAGGCTATGCAGCCAGACAGGGCTGTTGAGTATGAACGTGTGACATCACATCCGAATATGGTCTCAAGCTTGGTACGAGTCTCCTTGTCCAGGGGCTCACCATCAGCAACGATATATATTGGTGATATCTTAAGTCTGCTGGCTTTCTTCTCGTCGGCCATACGGCTAAGCACGGAAGGGAAGCCTGACAGCATTGCTGGCTTGAAGGCATTAAGCTCATTAACCAGACTAAGGGTACTACTCTGTGCACTTAGCATTAATGAACGGTTGGCTCTGTGCGGTAGGTACTTCTCACGCATAGTGGCAAAGGTGTTATAGAAGAATGCATTGGTGCCAGAATATATATTGGCAACCTTGCCACCCTTAAGGAGGAAGTTCCTGAAGTGCTCTCGCTTGGAGAAGTTCCGGTTTAGATACGTTGCACTCATACGCTTAGCACATTCCTCGTCGAAGAGTGATACCAGTCGCTCGCCTTCAGTACCACTTGTACTGGACATGTAATATCTGTCCAGATAGAGCTTGTCAGCATTCTCTCCCGATAGATGTTCCTCCAGTGAAGCTAAGGTTACTTCCCTGTCCGTAGACCAGTTATCGTAATTAGAGAATAGTAGTTCCTTGTTTATTGGCTCTATATCATTAATGGTGAAGTTGCGAGGCAGATCAGCCAGGCGCTCAGCATAGAGAGGGCTATTCTCTTTGGCATAAGTAACCAGATCATACAGGCGTCTCTTACGAAGCTGAACCCTGTCGCGAGGCTTCATTTTACTATATTCTTTTGTCTGATTATAGGCATCGCGAAAGCCTTTATTTCTCATCAGACCTTGTCTCCTATCTGCATTGTGTAGAAATACTACTTGTCAAATTTACCACTTTTTATGAGCTACAGTCAATTGGATATGTATGCTATAATGATCAGGTAAATGTATTGGACCAAATGGGGTTAAAAAGTAAGAAAAATGATTACTGTTAAGAATAAAATATTCACAATAACAACTAAGAATACTTCCTATATCTGCCGTGTAAGAGAAGACAAATATGTAGAGAATCTCTACTATGGCAGGAAGATTGGACCAGCTCTTACAGATGAGAGTCTGGCTGATGCTCTAAGCGAGAAGTTCAATAATCCATACGGCAATGCTATATCAATTCCTGCTGAGGAGAAGGTTACTCTTGATAACTTAAGCATGGAACTTAGTAATGCAGGCACTGGCGATTACAGGATGCAGCCTTTTGTTTTTGAGGATCAGAATGGTAGCATCTCTACGAGATTCTATTTCAAGGAATCCTTCCTCTATGAGGGTATCTACAGGGATAGAGATAAGACGGGTATGCCATATGCCAAGTGGGATGGCAAGGACTTCCAGGGTGAGAAGCCATGGACCTTAGAGCTTATCTTCGAGGATGAGGATGCAGATGCCACTAAGGGCAAAATTGAGCTCAGACTTATCTATACTTCCTTCGATAGTACTGACACCATAACAAGACGAACTGTCATAACCAATAAATCTGATAAGAAGGTGACATTACGTGGTGCTGCTTCTATGCAGCTTGATCTGCCAGGTAAGGATTACACGTTGCTTACCTTTGATGGCCTTTGGACCAGAGAACGTCATAAGCAGGAGAAGAAGCTTGTATCTGGAATATATGAGACAGGCTCTAATAATGGTACAAGCAGTAATGTTCACAATCCATTTATTATGCTTAGAAGCAATGATGCCAGTGAGGATGCTGGTGATTGCTATGCATTCAATCTTATATATTCAGGTAATCACAGAGAGCGAGTAGAGGTATCTGAATATAATAAGACAAGAATTATTACAGGCATTAATGATTATAGTCTTGCGACAGTGTTAGAGAGTGGCCATGTATTCTATACTCCTGAGGCGGTTCTTACCTTCAGCCATCAGGGATTAAACGGTGCTTCGAATAACTGTCACAGATTCGTAGAGAATCATATTATTCCATATCAGTTTAGAAGAGCAGAGAGGCCGATTCTTGCCAACAATTGGGAAGCAACATATTTTGACTTCAACAAGAAGAAGCTGCTTAAGCTTGCCAAGGACGCAAGTAATCTGGGAATGGAACTCTTTGTTCTGGATGATGGCTGGTTTGGACACAGAGATGATGATAAGTCTTCTCTTGGAGACTGGACAGTTAATGAGAAGAAGCTAGGTGGTAAGCTGTCATCACTTATTAAGGATATTAAGGCAATGGGCCTTGAGTTCGGTATCTGGATTGAGCCGGAGATGATTAGTGAAGAGAGTGAACTCTATAAGAAGAATCCAGACTGGGCCGTGAGACAGGATAACAGAGAACATTATCTGGGACGTAATCAGATGGTGCTTGATTATACTAATGAGGATGTAAGGGACTATATTGTTGGATGTATAGGCAAGCTTCTTAGAGATAATGATATCTCCTATGTTAAGTGGGATATGAACAGACCTATTACAGATACTGTCGGAGCTCACGGATCCTTCTTCCATAACTATGTACTTGGACTCTATGATGTAATGAAGAGACTGACCGATGAATTCCCTGATGTTCTATTTGAGGGGTGTTCTGCGGGAGGCAACAGATTTGATCTTGGAATCCTTAGCTTTATGCCTCAGATATGGACCTCGGATGATACGGATCCTAACGAGAGAATAATGATTCAGGGCGGAACATCCTATGGCTATCCACAGTCCTCAATGGGAGCCCATGTTAGTGCAGCACCTAATCATCAGACATTAAGACTCACAAGTATAGATACGAGGTTTGGAGTTGCTGCCATGGGTGTGCTTGGCTATGAGCTGGATCTTACAGTGCTTACACCTAATGAGAAGAAGAGCATTAAGGCACAGGTTGAATTCTATAAGAAATACCGTAATGTATTACAGTTTGGAAGGTTCTCACGAGTTGTTAGTGATGATAATACTGTAATATGGCAGACCACCTCTGATAATAAGGACAAGGCAGTTATTCTTCTGTATAAGAAATATGCTGAGCCTAATCAGTCCTATGATATTCTGAAGGCCAAGGATCTGGATTCTGAAGCAAGTTATAAGGTGACTACATACTCTGGTAAGGTATCTATTAAGCAGTTTGGTAATCTGGTCAATCAGATATCACCAGTTAAGATTAAGGAAGAGGGAATTGCTCAGGCTGCAATTGACAGGATATTTGCTCTTAACACAGAGACTGCAGAATATACCGTCTCTGGCGCAGCACTTATGTATGCTGGTATTAAGCTTAACTCCAGATTCGTTGGAACTGGTATGGAGGACGGCACACGTGTTATGGGCGACTACTCTTCGCGACTATACACAGTAGAGAAGTTATGTTAGACTTATTTGGCAATGAATTGTTTGAGTAGAAGGAGATTTTTATGGTTAAGCCTACACTAGTAATCCTGGCAGCAGGAATGGGTAGCAGATATGGCGGACTTAAGCAGATTGACCCAATTGACGAACAGGGTCATAAGATAATAGATTTTTCGATTTATGATGCTTGGAAGGCAGGCTTTGAGAAGGTTGTTTTTATTATCAAGCACGAGATAGAAGAAGATTTCAAGAAAATGGTTGGAGATCCAATATCCAAGCACATGGAAGTGGAATATGTATTCCAGGAGCTTGATAATATACCAGCCGATTTTACTATGCCTGAAGGCAGAGTGAAGCCATGGGGCACTACTCATGCACTTATGTGCTGTAAGGGAGTAGTAAATGAACCATTCATGGTTATTAATTCTGATGATTACTATGGCAAGGATGGCTACAAGGTAATGTATGATTTCTTGACATCAACAGCTGATGATGAGAGATTATATGCCATGGTCGCTTACGAACTTGGCAAGACCCTTACTGAGAAGGGCAGTGTTACAAGAGGCGTATGCAATACCTCTGATGAGGGCTTCCTTACACATATTGTTGAGCAGAAGAATCTTATTAAGACAGAGGATGGCGCTGCATTCTCTAATGACGAGGGTGCTACATATTCACCAATTGATGTTATGACTCCAGTATCAATGAATATGTGGGGATTTAAGCCTTCAGTCTTCGATGACTTTGGCCTGGCACTGGATGACTTCTTTGCTAACAAGGTTGCTGCTAATCCTGAGAAGGCAGAGTGTCTTATTCCAACAGAGGTGGATGTGCTTATTAAGAATGACAAGGCAAGTGTACAGGTTCTGACATCAGCAGACCAGTGGTTTGGAGTGACATATCAGGAAGATAAGCCATATGTTGTTGCAAGCATTAAGGCTCTTAAGGATGCGGGAGCATACCCGGAGAAGCTTTGGTAGTATAGGGAGGATTTGATAAATGTCTATTTTAGTAACAGGCGGAATTGGATTCATAGGAAGTCATACAGTAGTTGAACTTCAGAATTCGGGTTATGAGGTTGTAATTCTTGATAACTTAAGCAATGCTAAGGTTGGTGTACTTGATAGAATCGAGGCTATAACAGGTAAGAGACCTAAGTTCTACGAGGCTGATATCAGGGATCGCGCAGCTCTTGAGAATATCTTCGCTAATGAGAAGATTGACTCCTGCATTCATTTTGCCGGACTTAAGGCTGTAGGTGAGTCAGTTCAGAAGCCTCTTGAATATTATGATAACAATATTGCTGGTACACTCGTACTCTTAGACGTCATGAGGAAGAATGGCTGCAAGAATATTATCTTCTCTTCATCAGCTACAGTATATGGTGATCCTGCATTTGTACCGATAACAGAGGAGTGCCCTAAGGGAATATGTACTAATCCTTATGGATGGACTAAGTCAATGCTTGAGCAGATTATGTCAGATATGCAGAAGGCTGACCCTGAATGGAATGTTGTGCTCCTAAGATATTTCAATCCAATCGGTGCTCATAAGAGCGGCACAATGGGTGAGAACCCTAATGGTATTCCTAATAACCTGATGCCATATATTACACAGGTTGCAGTTGGTAAGAGGGAAGAACTTGGAGTATTTGGTGACGATTATGATACACCAGATGGAACAGGCGTAAGAGACTACATTCACGTTGTAGATCTTGCGATTGGACATGTTAAGGCTGTTAAGAAGCTCGAAGAGAATGCTGGTCTCAAGATTTATAATCTTGGAACAGGCACAGGCTACAGTGTACTTGATGTAGTTAAGAATTTCGAGGAAGCAAGTGGAGTTAAGATCCCATACAGCATTAAGCCGCGAAGAGCAGGTGATATTGCTACTTGTTATGCAGATGCAGCATTAGCTAAGGAAGAGCTTGGCTGGGAAGCACAGTATGGTATTAAGGAAATGTGCGAAGACTCATGGAGATGGCAGAAGAATAATCCTAATGGATATGAGGACTAATCTTCTTCGATCACCTGGAAGTCCAGATAGTCGAAGTCAATGGCTTCGACGAAACAATCACTATAGAATTTTGTCCGGGAGTGATTCTTGAACTCCCGGATATTTTTTTCTAACCACATAGGCTTGCTAAGGTCGAATTCCACGCAGGCCCTTTCCAATGCATCAAATACCTTGTGAGTTCTTGTATCATTCTCATTATTTTCTACAACCATATCTTTTAAGAGATGATTATCACTAAATTCTTTTACCCAGATTCTCATTTTTAAAAACCTTTAACCTTATCTGGCCTTGCTGGTAGCCAGTGAATATGCTCAATATAGCATCTTATACCTATTTATGCTATACTATAGTTTGGTTTTTTATGCAACACAAGAAACGGAGTTATAGAAATGGCAACTAAAGTATACGATCAGGTAGATAATTGGAACGAGGTTCTCTTGGTCTATCGTTCGGCTTTAAAGGAAGTTAACACTAAGCTGGAGATACTTAATGATGAGTTCCAGCATGTGCACAGATACAATCCTATTGAACATATCAAGTCCAGAATCAAGACTAGTGAGAGCATTGTTAAGAAGCTTAAGCGTAAGGGCGTTGAATCTACAATCGAGAATATGATTGAGTATGTTGATGATATAGCAGGAATCAGAATTATCTGCTCATTTACATCGGATATTTATCAGATTGCTGAGATGTTAGCCAACCAGAGTGATATCAATGTACTCTCGATTAAGGATTATATTAAGAACCCTAAGGCAAGTGGATATAAGAGCTATCATATGCTCATTACAGTTCCGATCTTTTTGTCTGATAAGACGGTTGAGACTAAGGTTGAGATTCAGATAAGAACAGTAGCTATGGATTTCTGGGCCAGTCTGGAACATAAGATTCATTACAAGTTCGAGGGTAATGCTCCTGATCATATAAAAGCGGAGCTGATTGAGTGTGCGAGAATGGTTTCAGACCTTGATGACAGAATGATGGCTGTCAATGAAGAAGTACAGGCTCTCTCTAAATAAAAAAGACCATAAAAATGGCCTATAAAATGAGGAGTGCCCAGACACCTCTCGGCGCCTGGGCTATTATGAAAAAATTGTCTAATCACTCGTTGTCTATATATTGAATTATAGACATCATTTATGAACAAAATGTGAACAACTTATTAACATATGGTTAATCTCTACAAAAGGGAGGGCATAATGGATTTATTTATTGATAAACTTGCACAAAAACTATCGTCTAATGAGACGATTAAGCCTAGCACAACCACAGATACTAAGGAGATAGAGGATTTGAAAGCTAAGATCGAAGGATATGAGAATCTGCTTCAGGAGATAAAATTAGTTAATCTTAAGAATATGGAATCGGCTGAGAAGTTAAACAGCCTTGCAGGAGAGTGCAGGGAGACAGCTTCTACTGCTACGGATGCTGCATCTGCAGCTAAGAAGGCCGTTGCTGATCTTGCTGAAATTAGTAAGAATGAAGACGCCAAGGAAGATACAGATCTTTTCGAGAAGACTAGTGATGTAATTCATAGGGAGAATGTTAAGGTATACCGCAATATTCAGGCTTCGATTCAGTCAAGCCTTGAAGACCAGACTAAGACTATTGTTGATTCTCAGACTGAGGTGAGCAAGAAGAACAGTACTACTTTCCTTAAGGTAATGAGTGTTCTTATATTCATAGCAGTGCTTTCTGATATTGCACTTAAGGTGCTTACAATACTTGGGATTTTATAATACATAATTTATGAAGATATTTACTAAGCACTATAAGCGACTTCGTTACAGACGAATAAAGGTTGCTATATTAGTGATTATACTTAACATCATATTTATGCCATCTTTCTGCAAGTATGAAGCTGATGATGCCAACTACTTCCACATCTTCCTGAATGGAGAGGATGTAGGATATCTTGGCTCAGTTGATGAGCTGGAGGATATTCTGAGCGAAGCCAGACGAATTGTTGGAAAAGAGTCTGACAGCATAGTGTACGTCGCATCGGATATTACTTACGACAGTTCATCGGTGGTATATGCAGAAGTTGATTCGGAGAATACGGTTCGTGAGCGAATGGTCAGTGCCCTTAAGAAGACTATGGGTCAGACTCTGGTACATGCATATACACTTAGAATTGGAGATTACTCCTTTAATCTTGCGGATGCAGATTCTGTTAAGGAAGTGCTCCAGGCTGCGCTTGACATGTATGAAGATGACGGACAGTACAAGGCTCAGCTAATTAGTGATCCTGACAGAGAGCTTAATGCCCTAACTGTTTCTGTTATAAATACCAAGGAAGAAGAGGATTCATATGCTGAAGAACCAGTAAGCGTTGCTGGTTTTGATTCCTTTGTTGATGCGGCGGTTGAAGATGCGGGAGCTAGTTCAGATGCGCTGGATTTCGATGACTATGAGTATGGAATACTCAGTATGGAATTTGGCGACAATATTGAGGTGGTTGAGTCTTACATTACTGCTGATCAGATTACAAGCCCTGAGACAGCTATCAGTGAGGTGGTTACTGTTCAGGAGAAGAAGACAATCTATGAGGTACAGGAAGGTGATACATTAGGCGAGATTGCCCTGAAGACTTCTGTCCCTATGGATAAGATTATTGAACTCAATGAGAACCTTGAAAATGAGAACTCAATGATTCGAATTGGTGATGAGCTGGTTGTTACTACATCGGAGCCGCCAATTACTGTTGAGAGAGTTGAGCAGGAATATATCGAAGAGATATATGATGCGGAGGTTCAGTACATTGAGAACGACGAATGGTATACAACTGAGAAGGTTACGCTTCAGCAGCCATCAGCAGGACGTCGTAATATAGTGGCGAAGATTACTTACAATAACGATAAGGAAATCGCCCGCGAGGTCCTCAAGGATGAGGTACTCCTTGAGGCTGTTCCTAAGATTGTAGAGAGAGGAACTAAGACTCCTCCTACATATATTAAGCCTATTTCAGGTGGTAGAATGTCCAGCGGTTATGGTGGACGTAAGGCACCTACCAAGGGCGCTAGTACTAATCATAAGGGTATTGACTGGGCGGTTCCTGTTGGAACAGCTGTCTATGCTTCAAGTGGTGGTACTGTTACCAAGGCTGGCTGGGGTAGCGGCTACGGTAATGTTGTATATATTAAGCATCCGGATGGTCGTGAGACAAGGTACGGACACTTGAGTAAGGTACTTGTATCAGCTGGTCAGACAGTTAAGCAGGGACAGAAGATTGCCCTTAGTGGTAACACTGGACGTAGTACTGGACCACATCTCCATTTCGAGATTCGAATCAATGGAGCAGCGGTCAACCCTCTCAAGTACTTGAATTAAAAGCTTTAAACTGTTATAATAGTTTGAATGTTTGGGGATAGTCGACACGATTTTTGTGAGGACTGGTATTAATGGAACAATATGCAATCAAGGGCGGATCTGCTCTTGTGGGTGAAGTTGAGATTGGTGGGGCCAAGAATGCTGCTTTAGGTATTCTGGCAGCTTCTATCATGACCAACGATACAGTTTTAATAGAGAATTTACCTGATGTAAGAGATATTAATGTTATGATTCAGGCTATGCAGAGCATAGGCGCGATTGTAACAAGGGTTGACCGCCATACCATTAAGGTTAATGGTGGCAACATCAATACACAGATTGTTGAAGGCGATTATATTAAGAAGATTAGAGCTTCTTATTATCTTGTTGGTGCATTACTTGGTAAGTACAACTCAGCAGAGGTTAAGCTTCCAGGCGGATGTAACATTGGAACAAGAGCAATTGATCAGCATCTGAAGGGCTTCAAGGCGCTTGGCGCTAGAGATGCTGGTATTGATGGCGGAATGATTGTTGCACATGCAGCTAATCTTAAGGGAGCACACATTTACCTTGATATGGTATCTGTTGGTGCAACTATTAATCTCTTACTTGCTTCTGTTATGGCAGAAGGAATGACAATTATTGAGAATGCAGCTAAGGAGCCACATGTAGTAGATGTTGCCAACTTCCTTAACTGTATGGGTGCTAATATTAAGGGCGCTGGTACTGATGTTATTCGTGTACGTGGAGTTCAGAGCTTACACGGAACAGAATATGCAATTATTCCAGACCAGATTGAGGCAGGAACATTCATGTTCGCCGCTGCAGTTACTAAGGGCGATGTAACAGTTAAGAATGTTATTCCTAAGCATCTTGAGTCAATAAGCGCTAAGCTTCTCGAGCTTGGCTGTGAGATAGAAGAGTCTGATGATGCAATCAGAGTTGTTGCATCTAAGCCACTTGAACATACACATGTTAAGACACTTCCTTATCCAGGCTTCCCAACTGATATGCAGCCACAGATAACAGTTGCATTGGGACTTGCAGAAGGAACAAGCATTGTAACAGAGAGTATTTTCGAGAATAGATTTAAGTATGTAGATGAGCTTTCCAGAATGGGCGCTAATGTTAAGGTTGAAGGCAGTTCAGCTATCATTGAGGGCGTTAAGGGATATTCAGGAGCAAGTATTACAGCTCCAGACTTAAGAGCTGGTGCCGCACTTGTTCTTGCAGCTCTTTCAGCAGAAGGCTTTAGTACAGTAGACGATATTAAGTATATTGAACGAGGATATGAGGACTTCGAGATTAAGCTTCGTGGATTAGGAGCTATGATTGAGAAGGTTGAGAATGACCGAGATATACAGAAATTTAAGCTCCGTGTAGGTTGATGTAGGGGGAACGCACAACATGAGCAGGGTTAGCACTGGATTATTAGTACCTGGAATGGTACTAGAGGCAGATGTATATAATTATAATGATCAGTTGATACTTCCAGAGGGTCTTGTGCTTAATGACAAGGCTATTGAGAAGCTGAAGTATTATTCTGTTGTGTCAGTGCGCATAAAAGAAGACGATGCTTCAAAAGCTCAGGAGATTCCTGAGGAAGATAAGAACCTTTCATATTCTGAGAGACTTCGTAAGTCCCCAGAGTTCAAGAAGTTCAAGGAGGACTTTGACAGGACTGTAGTTGAGATGAGCAGAATGCTCTCTGACGTAGTTGCCAAGAATACTCCTCTTGATACTGATAAGCTGGTTGGTGATGCCTTTGCACTGCTTCATCCTCCAGGAGGAGATATCAACGTATTCGATATGGTGCATAATATGCGCTATTACGATGATATAACATTTGCTCATTGTCTTAATGTAGGCCTTATCTGTAATGTATTTGCGGGATGGCTTGGAATGAGTGAAGAAGAGCAGAAGCTTGCTACCGTATGCGGTATTCTCCATGATATTGGTAAGCTTAAGATTCCAGAGGCTATTATTAAGAAGCCTAAGAAACTTACTGATTCAGAGTTCGATATAGTTAAGACACATCCAATTGAGGGATATAAGATTCTTCAGAGATATGATCTTGATGAGCATGTTAAGAGCGCAGCTCTCATGCATCATGAGAGATATGATGGAAGTGGTTATCCGCTGGGACTGTCAGCAGAACAGATTGATCCATATGCCAAGATAGTAGCTATCGCTGATGTGTATGAGGCAATGACAGCTACAAGACATTATCGTGGAAGTCTGTGTCCGTTCGTTGTAATCGAAGCCTTTGAAGAGGAAGGATTACAGAAGTACGATACAAGAATGATTATGACTTTCCTTGAGAACATAGTTAATACTTACATGCTTAATCGTGTAGGCCTTAACAATGGTAAGGAAGGCGATATCATCTATATTAATAAGACAAGGTACTCTAAGCCAATGGTTAAGTGTGGCAATGAATACATTGATCTTACTAAGACACCAAGTATTAAGATTGATAAGTTATTATAAAATAAACAAAAAATGGGAGAGCCTAGGCTCTCCCATTTGTACTTCTATCTTATAAGTACTTCTTAAGTGCATCAGCCTTATTGGTCTGCTCCCATGGAAGGTTAAGATCGTTACGACCGAAGTGACCATAAGCAGCTGTCTGCTTGTAGATTGGACGACGAAGGTCTAACATCTTAATGATTCCAGCTGGACGAAGATCAAAGTTCTCACGTACTGCTGTAAGAATCTTATCATCAGAGATCTTACCAGTTCCAAATGTATCAACTCTTACTGAAGTTGGTACTGCAACACCGATAGCATATGATAACTGAATCTCACACTTGTCAGCAAGGCCTGCAGCTACAACGTTCTTAGCAACATATCTTGCAGCATAAGCAGCTGAACGGTCAACCTTTGTACAATCCTTACCAGAGAAAGCTCCACCACCGTGACGAGCCATTCCACCATAAGTATCAACGATAATCTTACGACCTGTAAGACCAGCATCACCATGAGGACCACCGATTACGAAACGTCCTGTTGGGTTGATGAAGAACTTTGTATCAGCATCAACAAGCTCTGCAGGAAGAACTGGATCGAATACATACTTCTTAATATCAGCATGGATCTGCTCCTGAGTAACATCCTCATCATGCTGTGTTGAAAGAACAACTGCCTCAAGTCTTACTGGCTTGTCATTCTCATCATATTCTACAGATACCTGAGTCTTTCCATCTGGACGAAGGTATGTAAGTGTGCCGTTCTTTCTAACCTCTGTAAGCTTGAGTGCAAGCTTGTGCGCAAGGTCGATAGAGTATGGCATATAAGAGTCTGTCTCGTTAGTAGCATAACCGAACATCATACCCTGGTCACCAGCACCTGTATCAAGGTCATCTGTAAGATCACCAGCCTTAGCCTCAAGTGCCTTATCAACACCCATAGCGATATCAGCAGACTGCTGATCAAGTGCTACGAATACTGCACATGAATTGCCATCAAGACCCTTCTTACCATCGTCATAACCGATCTCAGTAACAGTCTTACGTACGATAGCTGGAATATCAAGCTGAGCCTTAGTTGTGATCTCGCCTGTTACAAGTACGAAACCTGTACAGCTGGCTGTCTCACAGGCAACACGGCTCATTGGATCCTGCTCGAAGCAGGCATCGAGAATTGCATCTGATACCATATCACAGACTTTGTCTGGATGGCCTTCAGTAACTGACTCTGAAGTGAATAATTTCTTTTCGCTCATTATAAGCTCCTTTCTAAAATGGAACCGTAGTTCCGGACAATAAAAAAATCCGCTAAACAACAGCGGACTCGAATTACGATAATCAAATCCTCTTATTGTTCAATAATCTCATCTAGATGAACTAAGATGACGCATTTGCTCAGGTTGGCACCTTCCTACCTTACGGTCTGGGGTTGCCGTGGCTTCGCAGGTCCTATGTACCTCCACCACTCTGAATAAGAGTATCTACACAATATGGAATTGTTATCACAGAAAGACTTTACAATATACTACATTTAATGTCAACTAATTTTTATTTATCGCGGGCGATAGAATTATTTATATAGAAGATATGGTATAATCTATCTGTAATTTTATGCAATAATGAGGGCACTATGGCATTTACACATTTACATACCCATACAGAATACAGTCTGCTTGATGGGTCTAACAAGATAAAAGAATATGTGAAGAGGGTTAAGGAGCTGGGCATGGATAGTGCGGCTATTACTGACCATGGTGTAATGTATGGTGTCATTGACTTCTATAGAGCCTGCAGGAATGAGGGCATTAAGCCTGTTCTTGGATGCGAGGTATATGTTGCGCCTAATTCCAGATTCGATAAGGAGCCTGGTATTGGTGACGACAGATATCATCATCTTGTCCTGCTTGCTGAGAATGACACAGGTTACGCCAATCTCTGTAAGATTGTCAGCAAGGGATTTACAGAAGGCTACTACTACAGGCCAAGAGTAGATAAGGAAGTATTACGTAAGTATCATGAGGGCATTATTGCACTCTCTGCCTGCCTGGCTGGCGAGGTTCCGAGATTTATTATGAAGGGACAGATGGAGGAGGCAAGGAAGGCTGTTCTTGAATATAAGGATATATTCGGTGAGAACAACTACTTCCTGGAGCTTCAGGACCATGGCATTGCAGAACAGAAGACTGTTAATGCAGTACTGCTTAAGATGGCTGAAGAATATAATATTCCTCTTGTAGCTACTAATGATATTCACTATACATATGAGAGTGATGTGGAATCCCATGATGTGCTTCTGTGTATCCAGACTGGTAAGAAGGTCTCTGATGAGGACAGAATGCGCTATGAGGGTGGCCAGTACTATGTGAAGAGCGAAGAGGAGATGCGTAATCTCTTCAAGTACGCACCACAGGCTCTTGATAATACTCACAAGATTGCTGAGAGATGTAATGTAGAGATAGAGTTCGGCAATACCAAGCTGCCACACTTCGAGGTTCCTGAAGGATACGATTCATGGACATATCTTAACATGCTCTGTAAGAAGGGACTTGAGGAGAGATATCCTGATGATGATGGAACTCTGGCCCAGAGACTGGACTACGAGCTCTCGGTTATTAAGAGGATGGGATATGTTGACTACTTCCTTATTGTATGGGATTTCATCAACTACTCGAGAGAGAATGGAATACCTGTAGGACCGGGAAGAGGATCGGCTGCGGGCAGTATTGTATCTTATACTCTTCATATTACTAATATTGATCCGGTTAAGTATCAGCTGCTCTTCGAGAGATTCCTTAATCCGGAGAGAGTATCGATGCCTGATATTGATATTGACTTCTGCTATGAGAGAAGACAGGAGGTCATTGATTATGTATCACGCAAGTATGGTCACGAGAAGGTAGTGCAGATTGTTACCTTCGGAACCCTTGCAGCCAAGGGCGTAATCAAAGATGTAGGAAGAGCCCTGGACCTTCCATATACATTCACGGATTCTATATCCAAGATGATACCTAACGAACTTAATATGACCATAGACAGAGCTCTTGAGATGAATGCAGAACTTAGGGCCAAGTATGAGAATGAGGAAGATCTTCATTATCTTATAGATATATGTAAGAAGCTGGAAGGACTTCCAAGACATACCTCTATGCATGCGGCAGGAGTTGTTATCTGTCCTAAGTCTGCAGATGAGTTCGTTCCATTATCGAGAGGCTCGGACGGTTCCATTACGACTCAGTTCACAATGACTACTCTTGAAGAACTTGGCCTGCTTAAGATGGACTTCTTAGGACTTCGTACTCTTACAGTTATTAAGAATGCAGTTGATAATGTATATAAGTCCCACGGAATTAAGATTGATGTTGACCATATAGACTATGATGACAAGGCAGTCCTTGCATCTATTGGTACAGGACATACAGAGGGTATATTCCAGCTTGAGAGCAGCGGAATGAAGAGCTTCATGAAGGACCTTAAGCCCCAGACCCTTGAGGACGTTATAGCGGGTATTTCTCTGTACAGACCAGGACCAATGGACTTCATCCCTAAGTACCTTAAGGGTAAGAATAACAAAAATGATGTCACCTACGCATGTCCCGAACTTGAGCATATATTAGCCCCTACATATGGCTGTATAGTATATCAGGAACAGGTAATGCAGATAGTTAGAGATCTGGCTGGTTACTCAATGGGAGAGGCTGACAATATCAGACGTGCCATGAGTAAGAAGAAGCAGTACGTCATTGATGAGGGCCGTAAGTACTTCGTAGAAGGTAATTCGGATAAGAATATTATTGGATGTGTGGACAACGGTATCAGCGCTGAAGTGGCTAATGGAATATATGATTCCATGACGGACTTCGCCAAGTATGCCTTTAATAAGTCACATGCTGCATGTTACGCAGTGGTTGCTTATCAGACAGCTTTCCTAAAGCACTACTATCCGGTGGAATTCATGGCTGCCCTTATGACTTCGGTTATTGATAATACTGGGAAGGTATCTGAATATATTATGTCCTGCAAGAGTATGGGCATTAATCTTCTGCCACCGGATGTTAATGAAGGTGAGGCAGGATTCGCAGTTGCTAATGGTTCTATCAGATATGCGCTTACCGCCATTAAGGGCGTGGGACGTAATATTATTGAATCCATTGTAAACGAGAGGAATATTAGAGGACCATATAAGACTCTTGATGATTTTATCTCACGTAATAGTAATGGTGAGATTAACAAGAGAGTAGTGGAGAACTTCATCAAGGCAGGTGCCTTCGACAGTTTTGGCGGCACCCGTAAGCAGTATATGAGCATATATAATGCCCTTATGGACAAGATTGCCGGTGAGATGAAGAACAATATGGTGGGACAGATGTCTCTCTTTGATATTGTTGACGAGTCACAGAAGGCAGACTTTGATATTAAGCTTCCAGATGTTGGAGAATACCAGAAGGAACTTAAGCTTGCCTTTGAGAAGGAAGTACTTGGAATATATGTAAGCGGACATCCTCTTGAGGAAGTCGAAGGTATGTGGCGTAAGAATATTACCAATATGACTTCGGATCTTTTCTATCAGGAAGAGCTTGGAAGGATGAATGTCAACGATGGCTCAACAGTTACTCTTGGTGGAATCATTGCAGATAAATCAGTTAAGTACACTAAGAATAACCAGGCTATGGCCTTCGTTCAGTTAGAGGATCTGGCAGGCAACATAGAGTGCATCGTTTTTCCTAAGGTATACTTGAGATGCAGTCAGTATCTCGAGATAGATAATAAGGTCTTCATCAGAGGACGGGTGGATGCTGGTGACGAGGAGAACGGTAAGCTCATTGTTGATACGGTTATTCCTTTCACAGAAGTGAAGCGTAAGCTCTGGATCAGATTCGATAGCAGGGAAGAATATGATGCCATCGCTTCTGAACTGATGGATATGATTAAGGAATCCGATGGTAAGGATACAGTGGTGCTCTATATAGCTAATCCGCAGATGAAGAAGGAACTTCCTAATAATATGACGGTGGATGGAGCATCTCTTGAGGCTAAGCTTAAGGAAAAACTGGGAGATAAGAACATAAAGTTGGTATAATGCCTTGAAATAGGTGACCTAGGGGATTACAATAAATGCGACTCTACGAATGGAGGGACGAAGATGGCAAAAGAGATTAAGACAATCGGTGTACTTACCAGTGGTGGTGATGCACCTGGAATGAATGCGGCAATAAGAGCTGTAGTTCGTAAGGCAATTAATAATGGCGTATCCGTTAAGGGTATCAAGAAGGGATATATGGGTCTCCTTAATGAGGAGATTGTTGATATGGATCCAAGCAGTGTATCGGACATCATCCAGCGTGGCGGTACAATCCTTGGTACAGCAAGATGTAAGGAGTTCACAACTGAGGAAGGTCAGAAGCTTGGAGCAGACATCTGTAGGAAGCACAACATTGATGGCGTTGTAGTCATTGGTGGTGATGGTTCTTACCGTGGAGCGCAGGCACTTAGTAAGCAGGGCATCAATACAATTGGTATTCCTGGAACTATCGACCTTGATATCTCGTGTACAGACTATACAATCGGTTTCGATACAGCTGTTAATACTGCTATGGAGGCAATTGATAAGGTCAGAGATACATCTTCATCTCATGAGAGATGCTCTATTATCGAGGTTATGGGACGTAATGCTGGTTACATTGCACTGTGGTGTGGTGTTGCCAACGGCGCAGAAGATATTCTTCTTCCAGAGAAGTATGACTTCAACGAGCAGATGATTATTAATAATATTATTGCTAACCGTAAGAAGGGTAAGACACATCATCTTATAGTTAATGCTGAGGGCATTGGACACTCAACATCCATGGCCAGAAGAATTGAAGCTGCTACAGGTATTGAGACACGTGCTACTATCTTGGGTTATATGCAGCGTGGTGGTAACCCAACTTGTACAGACAGATACTATGCTTCAATCATGGGAGCCTATGCAGCCGACATTATCTGCGAGGGCAAGACTAACAGAGTCGTTGCGTTCAAGGATGGTAAGTTCGTTGATTTCGATATCGATGAGGCACTTGCAATGGAGAAGCATATCTCAGAATATGAGTATGAAGTCAGCCGCCTTCTTTCAAGATCACGTACTGATGTAAGATAGTGTGAAGGAAATATATGCTTACTAACGCTAAGATAAAAGAGATTAAGAAACTTAATGAGAAAGCAAAGGCTCGCCGTGAGGCGGGCCTCTTTATAATTGAAGGGCCTAAGATGTTCGTGGAGGCTCCCCTTGAATGGATACAGGAGGTATTTGTAACTGAGGAGTTCCTGGCTAATGCAGACGCAGAACTTAAGACTGACAGTGATAACAGAATCTCCGATATGATTACATGGCTTGAACATACCATTGTTACCAGGGAGCAGATGAGCAAAATAAGTGATACTCAGACTCCTCAGGGTATTCTATGCATTATGCGTCAGCCTGAGTATACCTTGGAGCATATGTTAGCAACCAGGAACCTTGGCAAGCTCTTCGTAATACTTGAGGATATTCAGGATCCAGGCAATCTGGGCACAATATTCAGAACTGCTGAGGGTGCTGGGGCAAGTGGCATTATTATGAGCCGTGGCACAGTGGATATCTTCAATCCCAAGACCATTCGCTCTACCATGGGATCTATATACAGAGTTCCCTTCGTATATGTGGATGAGCTTGAGGATGCCATTAATATGGTTAAGGCAACTGGAGTTAGTGTATATGCTGCCCACCTTAAGGGCGAGAAGTTCTATGATGAGGTAGGATACAGGGATGCGGCGTTCTTAATAGGTAATGAAGGCAACGGTCTTAAGGACCAGACTGCTGCATTAGCTGATACATATATTAAGATTCCTATGCAGGGGTCTCTAGAGAGTCTCAACGCGGCTGTAGCTACAGCTATACT
>DCIU01000079.1:4232-6854 GCA_002317245.1 Lachnospiraceae bacterium UBA1718 | reverse complement strand
CCCCACAATACCCCTTAAATAAGGGGCAAATTTGACATTGTACCCCCATTTTGTTACGATTTATTACTAAAGAGTTACATAAATGTAATATTTTATGCAAAATGGAGATTACAAAATACTATGAAAACTGGAAGAAGGAAGCTTCTTCGAGGGCTTACATATGTATTTGCGGGAGTTGCTGCAATTAGTATGATTAAGTCCTACGCTGTTAGAGCGGCAGGTGTTGGCAGTACATTGACAGAACTCAATTCCGGCGCGGCCAAGTACCTGGATGCATGTGACAGAGGCGGTGACGGGGGAACGCCGACGTCGACAGATGACTTGGCTGGTGATGACGACTCGGAGGACCATTCCGAAGAGTCCGATCTCGTTATGGCCAATGTGAAGAATTCACTTAATGTACGTGAAGAAGCTAATGAAGAATCGAAGAAGGTTGGTTATCTCTATGCCGACTGTGGTGGAACGATTCTTGAGAAAAACGGTGATTGGACAAAAATCAGGTCCGGCAAATTAGTTGGATGGTGTCATAATGACTATCTGCTCTTTGGTGAAGAGGCAGAGGAGTTGGCTGAACAGGTTGGTATTACTATTGCTACTGTTAATGCTGAGGCACTTAGAGTCCGTAAGGAGCCAGATAATGATGCTGGCATCTGGGGACTGGTGGCCAAGGGCGATAGTATTGAGGCAATTGTTCAGGATTCTGACGATGACTGGGTTGCCATTGACTTCGAAGGCGATGAGGGATACATATCAGCACAGTATGTAGACATTGACTTCAAGGTTGATACAGGCGAATCCATCGAGGAGATAGAAGAGAGAGAACGCAAGGAAGCGGAGCGTAAAAAAGAGGAACAGCGCAAACGTGCCACGGAGATATCTAATCTTGGCGCAGTTGCAGTTGGCAGTACAGACGAAGAACTTCTTGGATCTCTCGTATACTGGGAAGCTGGTAATCAGGGATATGATGGAATGCTTGCTGTAGCGGCAGTAGTAATGAACCGTGTCAGAAGTGGAGCGTATCCTAATACTGTAGCTGGTGTAATCTACGCATCAGGGCAGTTCACTCCAGCACTTAATGGAAAAGTAGAAAGACAGCTTCAGATAGGTGTTCCGGCAGCCTGCCTACAGGCGGCTAAAGAGGCGATAGCAGGCAAGAGTAATGTTGGAAGCGCTACTCACTTCAGAAGATATACGGGACAGGACGGAATAGTTATTGGTGCACATGTATTCTGGTAATTATTTGGAGCAGGTTAGATGAAAATGAGGATATTAAGTCCTCTTCACATATTAGCGGGAGTGACAGCCTTAGTTGCAATCACTTTTGCCAGACCTGTACCTATAATGGCAGCAGGTAATACTTCTCTTAGTGGACTTAATGCAGGTGCCGCCAAGGTGCTTGATGCTCTGGACAGAGGGGTAGACTTAGGATCAATAACAGACTTCGAGGAAGAGTATGCAGATGCTCTTGTGGAAGAAGAAGAGAAATCCCAGCTCGTAATGGCTGTGGTACATAATTCTCTTAATGTACGTGAAGAGGCTAATGAGAATTCGGCCAAGGTGGGCTTTATTTATGCTGACTGTGGTGGCGAGATTCTCGAACAGGAAGGTAACTGGACTAAGCTTAAGTCTGGCAATTTAATAGGATGGGCCTGTAATGACTACCTGATATTTGGCGACGAGGCAGAGGCCTTGGCCAAGGAAGTAGGAATCACTACAGCTACTGTAACAGCCGATGCCCTTCGAGTCCGCAAGGAGCCTAATGAGAATTCAGGTGTATGGGGACTTGTGGCAAAAGGCGATGAGATTGAAGCTATTACAGAGGATACCACTGACGAGTGGGTCGCAATTGATTTCTGCGGAGAGGAAGGATATATATCCGGAGGCTTTGTAGATATCAAGTTCACTATTGACCAGGGTGAGACTATAGAGGAGAAGAAAGAGCGTGAGGCTCAGGAAGATTTCGCACTTCTGTCAGCACTGGTATTCTTAGAGGCTGGTAATCAGTCCTACGAGGGTCAGCTTGCGGTGGCATCAGTAGTAATGAACAGAGTGAAGAGCTCTGCTTATCCTAATTCGGTAAGTGGTGTAATCTTCGCATCAGGTCAGTTCGCACCTGCAAGAGGTGGACGACTGGAGGCTCAGATCGAGATGGGTGTTCCAGAGTCCTGCAAGAGGGCCGCTAATGAAGCCTTAAGGGGCAAGAGTAATGTAGGAAGTGTTACTCACTTCAGGAGATATTCGGGACAGCCAGGACAGGTTATTGGAGCACATGTATTCTATTAATTAGTATTGCAATATTTAATAGAGGGGAAGGAATATGATTATGGATCTTAAGGGAAGACATTTTTTGAAGCTTCTGGATTATAGTCCAGAGGAAATACAGTATTTGGTAGATCTGGCAGCAGATCTTAAAGATAAGAAGAAAAAGGGTGAGCTTGTAGACAGATTACGTGGCAAGAACGTAGCGCTTATTTTCGAGAAGACAAGCACCCGTACAAGATGTTCCTTCGAAGTTGCAGCTCATGACCTTGGTATGGGTACAACATATCTTGATCCTAAGAGCTCACAGATCGGCAAGAAGGAGAGTATTGCTGACACTGCAAGAGTACTTGGAAGAATGTT
>DCIU01000079.1:0-4182 GCA_002317245.1 Lachnospiraceae bacterium UBA1718 | reverse complement strand
AAGTACGCCGGAGTGCCTGTATGGAACGGTCTTACCAATGAATTCCATCCAACACAGATGATTGCTGACCTGCTTACTATCCAGGAACATTTCGGGCATATTAAGGGCATTAGGCTTGTATATATGGGTGATGCCCGTTACAACATGGCTAATTCGTGGATGGTAACCTGTGCAAAGATGGGCATGCATCTTACACTGTGCTCAAGTAAGTCATACTTCCCAGATCCTGAGCTTGTTAAGACCTGCGAGGAGATTGCTGCCACAACTGGTGGAAGCATTACGCTCACAGAGGATGCTGTAGCTGGCACAACTAATCAGGATGTTGTATATACAGATGTATGGGTTTCAATGGGTGAGCCTGATGAAGCATGGGCTGAGAGAATAGACGACTTATCACCATATCAGGTTAATAGGGCTGTTATGGACAGAGCAGGTAAGGATGCTATCTTCATGCACTGCCTTCCAGCTTTCCATGATCTTAAGACAGAGATTGGTAAGGAGAAGGGTGAACAGTTCGGATTCACAGAACTTGAGGTTACTGATGAGGTATTCGAGTCTGAGCAGTCTGTAGTATTTGACGAAGCTGAGAATCGTATGCATACAATTAAGGCCATTATGGCTTCAACACTTGGCGCGTTCTAATATATGGGAATAATTAATTGTGATACTGAATTTATAGGCAAAAAGTATATATGGCTGGAGGAGACAGACTCGACTAACAGCATGCTTAGACGTCTCTTGGATGACGGTGTTACAATTGAGCATAAGACTGAGAGCGGAATGCTTATTGAAGGCAGACCAATAGAGGGAACTATTATTGTTGCTGACAGACAGACTGCTGGAAGAGGCAGGTCTGGACACAACTGGGAGAGTCCGGCTGGAACAAGCATAGCTATGTCTGTTCTGCTGCGGCCTGCAGTGGATGATAACAGCATTCCAATTATCACCTTGATTGCAGCTCTTGCAGTAAGCCATGCAATTAAGGAAGTATGTAGCCTTGATACTAAGATTAAGTGGCCTAACGATATAATTGTTAATAATCGTAAGGTATGTGGTATTCTCACAGAACTGGATATAAGTAACGGGAATAAGTCTTTAATTCTCGGAGTGGGTATTAATGTCAACCAGGAAGCTTTTCCTGAGGAGATAAGTCAGGTTGCAACCTCTCTTAGGATGGAGACTGGAAGTCAGGTTGACAGAGAACTGGTGGTAGACAGATTTGCAGAGGCTCTGGAGAAATACTATAAGCTGTTCCTGCAGACCGGGGATATGTCACTGCTTAGGGATCAGTACGAGAATCTTCTAATCAATATAGATAAGGAAGTTAAGGTATTGGACCCAAGTGAGAATCTTACTGGCACCGCCAGGGGAATAGATGAACTGGGACAACTCATAGTAGAGACTGAGGATGGAGAACTTCATTCCATCTATGCTGGTGAGGTATCAGTTAGAGGTTTATATGGATATGTGTAAGACTGTGCTCTGTGGCGCTAATGCCTATGAGCAGAAGTATTATTTCAATAAGGACTTTAATAAGATTCCGGAATCAATTCAGGATGAGCTTCATGTAATATGTGTGCTCTTCACAGAGGAAGTTGGCGGAATTTTTACAATAGGATTTGATGAGGATGGAGAACTTGTATTTGGTACACAGGCGGCCGACGAGGACTATCTCTATGATGAGATAGGAGCAGGTCTCCTTGTTCGCAAGATAAGAGACACCAAGCAGGATATGCTTCAGAGTCTGTCGCTCTACTACAGGGTAATCTACCTTCATGAGGATCCAGCCAAGCTGTTAGCTGAGTATGGTGAGGAGTAGCTACTATTAATGAGTGAGTTATTGCATAGTCTCCAGATTGGAGATGTTAAGCTTGACAATAATATAATACTGGCACCAATGGCAGGAGTAACAGACCTGCCATTTCGTATATTATGCCGTGAACAGGGCTCGGCACTTCAGTGCATGGAGATGGTGAGCGCCAAGGCCATAATGTATAACAACAAGAATACAGAGGCTCTGATGGAGATTCATCCTGATGAGATACCTGTGTCCCTTCAGCTCTTTGGTGCAGATCCTGTAATACTAAGTGAGATGGCTAAGAGGATTGAGGAACGTCCCTTCGCTATACTTGACATCAATATGGGATGCCCTGTGCCTAAGGTGGTTAATAACGGGGAAGGCTCGGCTCTGATGAAGGATGGCGTCCTTGTGGGTAAGATTGTTGAAGCGGTAAGTGGTGCTATAGATAAACCTGTTACCGTTAAGATTCGTAAGGGCTTCGACGATAACAGTATCAATGCTGTGGAGATTGCCCATATTGCGGAGGAGTCTGGTGCGGCAGCAGTTACGGTTCATGGCAGGACCAGGGAACAGTTCTACGCCGGCAGGGCTGACTGGGATATAATTGCAGCTGTTAAGGCGGCAGTTAAGATTCCTGTAATTGGTAATGGAGACGTTATAGATGGAAAAAGTGCCCGCGATTTAATGTTACATACCGGCTGTGATGGTGTAGCTATTGGGCGGGCTGTCAGAGGTAATCCCTTCTTATTTAGAGAAGTAATCCACTTCCTTGAGACAGGAAAAGAACTTGCGCCACCCACATATAAGGAGAGACTGGATACAATTATCAGACATGCCAATCTACAGCTTCAGTACAAGGGCGAGTTCACTGGAGTGCGGGAGATGCGTAAGCATGTAAGCTGGTATAGTGTTGGAGTGCCTGGATCAGCCAGACTTCGCGGAAGAGTTAATGAGATGGAGACAATGGAGGATATTATATCCGTTGCGAGAGAAATATTCGAAAGATAAAAACTGACCAGGGAATGTGTGATTCCCTGGTCGTTTTTTTAATCTTCGTTGTTATCTTCATCGATCTCGGGTCTGTAATTATTTCTGAACTCTGTTGGTGTACATCCGTTAATCTGCTTGAACATTCTTATAAAGGTTGAGCTAGAATTGAAGCCGGACTTAAGTGCGACTTCAGTCAAGGTAAGTGACGGGTTGTTAATTAAGGCCTGTGACTGAGTTATACGTACCTTATTGAGATATTTATAGAAGGTAATTCCGGTAAAGCCTTTAAAGAGCCTCTCAAAATGATATTTTGAAAAACCTGCCAGTTCGGCTACTTTTTCCAGAGACAAATCTTCTGAATAGTGAATATCTATATACTCACATATTCTAATGAACTTATCGAGATATGCCTGTGACTTATCCTGATATGTGTCGCCAGGCTTGGAGGCCCTGCCTGCATATGAGCGTCCGACAGTTGTAATCAGCTGAAGGAGAAGAGCATACATATCAACCTCTCTGAAAAGCTCGTTACTGTTATAGTGTTCACTTACAGCATTCAGAATATCGTAGCAACGCTTATGAGTGTAAGAATCGGTACCATTAGAAACAAGAAGTGCTGGATGAATAAGCGACATTATCGGGCTAATCGCGGTACTAATACTATTAAGAGAAGAAAAATCAATTAACAGGATAAGACGCTTGCCTTCACAGGCGTGGAGATGATGCAATACTCCTGGCGATATAAATAAGATATCACCAGGCTTAAGATTATATTCAGTATCTCCTATTGAAATGTGGTATATACCATCTGTTGGCATAACAATCTCCATGGAAGAGTGCCAGTGATTGGGATAATCCTCATTATCAACATTCTGATATAAAAGTATTCCCTGGAATTCTTTGAAATCAACGGTTTCCTTGATGCCGTCTAAATACTTTATCATTTATTAATACCCCTTAAGTAGAGCAATTTTTGATAGTTTCGATATGGGAGCAAATAACAATAACTAATAGCAGAATGGCAATTTTTGATATTAGATAAAGTGTATTTTGCACTAAATTACTATCAAAATATCATAAAATAGCAAACATATCCACAAAAAATGCTTATATTATTTAGGAAACTAAAATATAATATAGCAATTTTTATGAATTAAAAACGCAACAATTTTATATAATTGATATCTGTTAGGAATTAAACTTTACATTGTAACTTTATTATTTTCTTTGGGAGGAAAAGAAATGAATTTAAAGAAGATTTTATCAATCGTTCTTAGTTCAGCTATGGTTATGGCTGTTCTCGCTGGTTGTGGTTCTACTCCAGCAGCAGATACAGCAGCAGCTCCAGCAGCAGCAACTGAGGACACAGCAGCAGCAGAAGCTCCTGCAGC
>DCIU01000093.1:4844-6296 GCA_002317245.1 Lachnospiraceae bacterium UBA1718 | reverse complement strand
CCTATTGCCTTCCCTAATCTCTTCAACAACCTGATAAGTCTGCTCAAGGACACTTCCCTTGCAGCAAGTATCACAGTTGTAGAACTTTTTACCGTAACTCAGCAGATTGCAGCCCGCACCTACGAACCCTTCGCCTTATATATTGAGGCGGCTATTATATATCTGATATTCTCCACAGCCCTAACCTGGCTGCAGAGGTACTTAGAAGGTAAGTTTAAGATTCATTAATGGAAAAAGATTCGGCAACTAACGAAACTAAATACGGAGAGACAACTGTTAAGTCGGTACTGATAACCTTAATTACATTATCAATTCCAACTATTCTGGAAGAGATAATGTCGACCCTTATCCAGTATGTTGATACGGCCATGGTAGGAAGACTGGGAGAGAAGGCAACTGCTGCCGTCAGTACAACAACCACTATTAACTGGCTTATTCATTCTATACCAGCGGCTGTGGCAGTTGCAGTACTTGCTATTGCTGCCAAGGCTATGGGAGCAGGAGATATTGAGAGACTAAAAAGGATATCAGGCCAGGCTATATTACTGGCCTTTTCTCTTGGAGCAGTAACTGAACTTGTGGCTATAGGTCTGTCTCCATATATACCTGTTTGGATGGGGGCTGCAGAGGATATTCAGGCTGCTGCCAGTGAGTATTTCTGCATATTATCATTAACACTTATCTTTAGAACCTCCAGCAGAGTCTTCGCATCTGCCATAAGAGCTACCAAGGATACAAGGACTCCTATGATAATAAGCCTTCTTGAGAATGTCCTCAATGTGGTTCTTAATGCTATATTTATCTATGGACTATCAATGGGAGTTAAGGGTGCTGCTATAGCTTCTGCAATAAGCTATGGAATCGGCGGATTAACTATGTATATAGCCTTCAGATGCAATAAGTATCTGCATTGTCCTATTAGCTATATTAAGCCAGATAAGGACCTTATTGGCGAGTGCATTAAGATTGGTATGCCGGCCCTTGGAACACACGTGGCAAGCTGCTTAGGATATGTAGTATTTGCTGCCATGGTATCAGGTATGGGAACTACTATATTTGCGGCACATTCCATTGCTGTAGCGGCTGAGGAGATTGTCTATATTCCAGGATATGGTCTTAGATTAGCCACCAGTACACTTGTTGGTAATGCCCTGGGTGAGGGTAATAACCGTAAGCTTAAGCTGACAGAGAACCTGTCTATAGCTATTACCATGCTTATAATGGTTGTGAATGGACTGCTTCTGTATATATTTGCGGTACCACTTATGGGCGTATTCACCCATTCAGCTGCTGTAATAGAGCTTGGATCAGATATGCTTAAGCTTGTAGCATTCTCAGAGCCATTCTTCGGCCTGATGATAGTACTTGAAGGTATTGCCTATGGAATGGGCAGGACTAAGAGTGTATTTGTCATTGAGACTTTCAGCATGTGGTGTATCAGAATTGTCTGTA
>DCIU01000093.1:4651-4774 GCA_002317245.1 Lachnospiraceae bacterium UBA1718 | reverse complement strand
TTGCTGATAATGTATTCAAGGCTGTAATGCTACTGATTAACCATATTGGATTCCATAGGAAGCTGGAGATAACGGTTAACTAGTTGCAGTCACTTTTACATTAGACAGTATTGCAAACAACTG
>DCIU01000093.1:2212-4549 GCA_002317245.1 Lachnospiraceae bacterium UBA1718 | reverse complement strand
ATGAGAACAGCCTAAGACCTCAGGTACTTCGTGATTATATAGGTCAGGAGAAGATTAAGGATACACTTAAGGTCTATATTGATGCGGCCAAGGCTCGTGGTGAGAGTCTGGATCATGTCTTATTGTACGGACCTCCTGGTCTTGGTAAGACTACCTTGTCCTGCATTATTGCCAATGAGATGGGGGTTAATATCAAGATTACTTCTGGACCAGCTATTGAGAAGCCAGGGGAGCTTGCAGCTATACTTAGTAAGCTGTCTAATGGGGATATTCTCTTCATTGATGAGATTCACAGACTTAATCGTCAGGTAGAGGAAGTATTGTATCCTGCCATGGAGGACTATGCCATTGATGTAGTTACTGGACAGGGACCTGATGCAAGATCCTATAGAATTAATCTTGCTAAGTTTACTTTGGTTGGCGCTACTACGAGAGCCGGTATGCTGACGGCACCTCTGCGTGACAGATTCGGTATGATTCACAGGCTTGAGTTCTATACACCAGAGGAGCTTAAGACTATTATTATTAATTCGGCTAACAGACTTCAGATTGACATAGATGAGAATGGTGCCTACGAGATGGCTAAGCGTAGTCGTGGTACTCCACGTATTGCCAACAGACTATTAAAGAGAGTAAGGGACTATGCCCAGGTAAGATATGATGGAGCCATTACAGAGAAGGTAGCTAAGGAAGTGCTTGATCTTCTTGAGGTTGATGGTATCGGCCTTGATAAGACTGACAGGAATATATTGCTTACAATCATTAATAAGTTCGGTGGTGGTCCTGTGGGACTTGATACCTTAGCTGCAACTACTGGTGAGGATTCAGGTACTATTGAGGATGTATATGAGCCATTCCTCCTTATGAATGGATTCCTTAACCGTACTCCTAAGGGTAGAGTGGTTACAGATGTGGCTTACAGACATTTGGGACTTACTCCGCCTAATAGAGATTAACGGAATTTATCTTTTCTTATTGCATAACCTGGCTATAAGAGAATATAATGGACTTTAGTGAGTAAGGTTTCTTCGGGGGAAGATATTATGGCAATTAAGACTGATACTGAAGTATTAATAGGTGGTAAAGTATATACATTATGTGGCTACGAGAGTGAAGATTATCTTCAGAAGATTGCCTCATATCTTAATAGTAAGCTTAGCGAATACAGTCACGTTGAAGCATTCAGAAGAGCTAATCTGGACAGACAGAATGTGCTTATGCAGATTAATCTGGCTGATGACTACTTCAAGGCTAAGAACCAGTTAATTAGCATGGAAGAGGATCTGAGTGCTAAGGAGAAGGAACTCTACGATCTTAAGCATGAACTTGTTAATGCTCAGATGAAGATGGAGAATATGGACCGTAACCTTAAGGCTGCCAAGCAGGACTTAGCTGAGAGGGACAGGAAGATTATTCAGCTTGAGGCTGAGATCCGCAACATGTCTAAGAAGAATATTTAAGAATGGCTAAGGGAATCTTCGGATTCCCTTTAATTTATGACCTAAAATGAGCCCTAGGGACGTTCCTTAGAGCTCATTAAATGAGCTCCAAGGAACGTCCCTAGGGCTCATTTTGAGACGCATTACGTATGAACAGAGTTGAATTACTGGCTCCGGCCGGTGATATGGACTGCTTCAAGGCTGCGATAAGGGCTGGAGCAGATGCCGTATACATGGCTGGTAAGACCTTCGGAGCCAGAGCAAGTGCCAACAACTTCACAGAGGAAGAGTTCATAGAAGCTCTTAATGTTGCACATATACATGGCAGACGTATATTCTTAACCCTTAATACCCTTATTAAGGAGAAGGAATGGGACAATATATATGACTTCCTTAAGCCCTTGTATGAAGCTGGTCTTGATGGTGTAATCATTCAGGATATGGGCCTAATAGATTATCTGTCCAGGGCATTTCCTAAGCTGGAACTCCATGCCAGCACGCAGATGACCATAACCCATGAATCTAGTGCTAATTACCTTAAGGAAAAGGGTATATGCCGTATTGTGCCAGCAAGAGAGCTTAGCCTGCAGGAGATTAAGGAGCTAAAAGCTGCAACAGGATTAGAGATTGAGTGCTTTATTCATGGCGCTCTGTGTTACTGTTATTCGGGTCAGTGCTTATTCAGCTCATACTTAGGTGGTAGAAGTGGCAATAGAGGCCGCTGTGCTGGCCCATGCCGCCTTCCTTACTCTGTTAAGGATTACAAGGGCAGAACAGTAGCTAAGGATGAATACCCATTAAGCCTTAAGGACCTGTGTACAATAGATCACATATCTGAGCTTATAGAGGCCAGCATTGATTCCTTCAAGATTGAAGGCCGTATGAAGAGCCCTGAGTA
>DCIU01000093.1:1969-2132 GCA_002317245.1 Lachnospiraceae bacterium UBA1718 | reverse complement strand
CTACCAAGGTTGGCGACGAGGACCGCCATACCCTGGAATGCCTGTATCTTAGAAGCTCTATTGGTTCAGGCTATTACTATACTCACAATGGCCGCAGGATGATATCGCTAACCGATCCTTCCTATAACAACAGGGATGAGAGCGTTGTTGCCAGTGTTCATGG
>DCIU01000093.1:0-1858 GCA_002317245.1 Lachnospiraceae bacterium UBA1718 | reverse complement strand
AATACCCTGGTAGTCAGTGGCGACGTAGTATCCGAGGCCACTAATAGAGCTGCCACCAGGGAAGATATAATATCCAAGATTGGCAAAACAGGCGGCACTGAGTTTATATTCGACACCATTAATGTGGATATGGATACGAACTGTTTTATTCCTGTTAAGTCCCTTAATGAGCTTAGAAGGAATGCCTTAGACCAGTATCAGAATATGTTGCTTAACGACAATCGCAGGATAGCCAACGATAAGCCAGATATTGTCAATGAGACATACAGGCCGGAATCCTTATCAGAGTCCTTCCAGGCAACTATTATGAAGGCCGACCAGCTGCAGGCACTGTCTGGATACAATCTTGATAGAGTATATATACCCTATGACCTTATTTACGCAGGTAAGGTTGCTGATGACACAATAGAAGAGTTCAGATTAGCTAATGAGGCTACTGATATAGGCATAGCCCTTCCAAGAATCATCAGAAGTCGTGACAAGAACTATCTAGAGAGCCTTCGCAAATATATCGAAGACCATGAGTATATATCAGTGCTCATTCGTAATCTTGAGGAACTGGCTCTTATCCGGGACTGGGGCTGCAACTGCATCATGAACGGGGATTACATGTTATATTCATGGAACAGTCAGTCTGAGCACTTTTACAAGAAGGAGCTTAATGAGCT
Source organism: Lachnospiraceae bacterium UBA1718 (assembly GCA_002317245.1). GTDB lineage: Bacteria > Bacillota > Clostridia > Lachnospirales > Lachnospiraceae > Colinaster. The sequence continues at coordinate 1,190 of DCIU01000093.1, read as the reverse complement.
TACAGCTAACGTTGAACTTAGTCTTCGTGAGAATAGAGACCTTAAGAATAAGGGACTTATAATTCCGGTATACGGTTATGTGCCTCTTATGGTTACGGCTAACTGCCTGGCCAAGACCTATAACGACTGCAGGGGCGATACTAATGACTTTGCCTATGAACTAACAGACCGCAGGGGTAAGACTGAGGCTACTTACTCTAACTGTCTGCACTGCTATAATGAAGTATTCAATGCACTTCCTACATCCCTTCATAATAAGATGGAGGATATAAGGAGGGCAGGCTTCAAGAACTTCAGACTTGATTTCACTATGGAAAAAGCGAATGCGATTAAGTCTGTGCTTGATATATTTATTAATGGTGACAGGGGCGTGGATTATGAATTCACAACCGGCCACTTTGAAAAGGGAGCAATCTGATGTTGTATTTCTTCACCGAAATATCTAAATATTTGATAATTGCAGTAATGTTCCTGTATGTATTCGAATGTATATTATATGAATGTGTGGGAGAGAACTATGTTCGATTCAAAGGCATCTATATAAGACAGCGAGTATATCTGTTCTTCCTGCAATTCTTCGCATATGGAACACTATGCCTGAAGACTGGTAAGTTGGATTATGCCTTCTTAGCCTTCTTCACATACGTTGTAATGTTCGCCTTACTTGTTGTGACGGCCATGCTGTATCCACGCGTTGATAAGGTTCTACTTAACAATATGGCACTGCTTCTTAGTACGGGATTTATCATTCTTAGCCGTCTTGACTTCAGCAGAGCTATTAAGCAGTTTGCAATTGTGACAGTATCTATGGCTGTTGGTATGTCCATACCCTGGTTCCTTAAGCGTGTTAAGGGACTTACTCACTTCGGATATATATATGCTGCAGTTGGTATTATTCCGCTTTTGATAGTTCTTCTACTTGGTGCTGCAACTAATGGTAGTAAGCTGTCATATACAATTGGTGGAATAACCATCCAGCCTTCTGAGCTTGTTAAGATTGTATTCATATTCTGTATTGCCGCACTTTTATCAAGAGCTAAGACCTTCCTTGATATAGTTGTAGTGACTATGATTGCGGCATGCCATGTAATTATTCTTGTATTATCCAAGGACCTTGGTAGTGGACTGATATTCTTCGTGGCATATCTATTCATGCTGCTTGTAGCAACAAGGAACTATATTTTATTTGC
>DCIU01000109.1 GCA_002317245.1 Lachnospiraceae bacterium UBA1718 | reverse complement strand
GAGGATATTGATAAGAAGTATTTTTATTTTATCTTCACTCTGCTTAATCAGCTCTACTGGATTACTGGTTCTGTGGCTGGTTCACTCTTCGGTGCCCTGGTGCCTATTAATACCAAGGGTGTCGACTTCTCAATGACTGCACTTTTTGTGGTTATTGTTGTAGATAATCTTATGAAAAAGGGCAACAGACTAACTTCCTTTATTGGAATTGGTGCTACAACTATCTGCCTGCTTATATTTGGCGCAGAGAATTTCCTTATTCCATCTATGATTGTTATTGCAGCGCTTTTGGTTGTGCTTAGACCTGTTCTAGATAAGGATAGGTCTGAGAACGGATTAAGTGCTGGCCAAGCAGAAGCCTGCTTGAAGGATGAAGCTGGGGCTGAGGAGGTGTCACATGAATAATGTACTTCACAGTGCTGGAATTGTAGCAGTGGCATCTCTGGTTACAATGCTCATCAGATTCCTGCCATTTATATTGTTCCCAGAGAATAGGGAAGTGCCGCCAATCCTGACATATCTTAGTAAGGTTCTTCCTCCTGCGGTTATGGGCATGCTTGTTGTATACTGCTTCAAGAATGTAAGCTTTATCTCTACACCCTTCGGACTTCCTGAGCTTATCTCATCAGCAGTCGTTGCAGGCCTGTATATATGGAAGAAGAATATTCTGATCTCCATTGGAGCGGGAACAGTACTCTATATGGTGCTTGTGCAGATGGTGTTTTGACCCCTTAACCGCGGGTTATAGGGTCAAATTGGTAAAAAGCATAATTGTATACTTGCATACACTCACTCTCCTGTGTTATACTGTCAAAGTAAATTAACAAACTGGAGAGACCCAAGGTCGGGTACCGTTAGGTAGCCGACTATTTTTTTAGGGCGCCGAAGGTGTAACGACGACTTTTTGACGAAGGTCGTTCTATCTCTCAGGCAAAAGGACAGGAGAAACAATATGGAAAACTTTTTATCACAGGTTGCGTCAGTCAATGACGTAGTGAACAGCTTCGCTTGGGGTTGGTTCGCAATCGTATTACTGCTTGGTACAGGTGTTGTATGTTCAGCAGTAACAAAATTCTTTCAGTTTTCACACATCAAGCATTGGTGGTCGAAGACAATCGCTACTGTATTCCAGAAGGATACACACAATAAGTCAGAAGTAGGTTCTGTATCTCAGTTCCAGGCTCTTTGTACAGCCTTAGCTGCTACAATCGGTACAGGTAATATCGCCGGTGTTGCTGCTGCTATCTGCGTTGGTGGTCCTGGTGCTGTATTCTGGATGTGGATTGCAGCATTACTTGGTATGATGACTAACTACTCAGAGAACATTCTTGGTATCTACTTCCGTAGAAAGAATCCAGAAGGTGAGTGGTCTGGTGGCCCAATGTACTACTTAAAGGATGGTCTTGGATCATATAAGGGACTTAAGGAAGTTGGTAAGATTCTTGCAGTTGTATTTGCAGTATTCGCTATGCTTGCTTCATTCGGTATCGGTAACTTAGGTCAGATTAACAAGATTACTCTTAACATTGAGTCGGCATTCTTCAGTGGCATGACTTCAGTACCAACAATTGCCGGTATTTCTTTAATAAAGTGGTTCATAGGTTTCGTACTTATGATCGTTGGTGGTTTCATTATCCTTGGTGGTCTTCAGAGAATCGCTGCATTTGCTGAACGTGTAGTTCCATTCATGGCTATCGTTTATGTAATCGGTGCGCTTATCATCGTTATTTGCCATATCGGCAATATCGGTGCAATCTTAGGTTCAATCTTCAAGTTTGCCTTCGGTGCTAAGGCAGTAGCCGGTGGTGCTGCTGGTACTGCATTAAGCCTTGCAATTAAGAACGGTTGTAAGAGAGGTATCTTCTCTAACGAAGCTGGTCTTGGTTCATCAGTTATGGTTCACTCTAACTCAAACGTTAAGGAGCCAGTTAAGCAGGGTCTCTGGGGTATCTTCGAAGTATTCGCTGATACAATTATCGTTTGTACAATGACAGCTGTTGTATGTCTCTCATCAGGATACATTGATCTTAGTACAGGAGCTCCAATCGGTGAGGTTGACAGTGCTACACTTGTTGCTAAGGCATTCGGTGGCATCTTCGGTAAGCCAGGTGAGTGGTTCATTGCTCTTGCAGTACTTCTCTTCGCCTTCACAACAGTTATGGGCTGGTCACATTACGGATCAAAGGCTGTTGAGTACCTCTTCGGTATGACAGGTACTAAGGTATACAGAATTATCTTCGTACTTATGATGATTTTCGGTGCTATTATGGAGAACTCACTTGCATGGGATATCTCAGATACATTCAACGGTCTCATGATGATTCCTAACCTTATTGGTGTACTTGCTCTTACTCCACTTGTATACAAGCTTACTAACAACTATGTTGAGCGTAAGATTAAGGGTAAGGACGTAGCTCCAATCCTTTCATACGACGCTGACATCCAGAAGGAAATGGAAGAAGCAGTTAGAAACGGACAGGAATAGTATTAACTTGAATTTACGGCTCCGTGGCGCAAGTCACGGAGCTATTTTATTGCGCTGATGACCCTGGGGGACGGGGTCAGAGTGTCACTTTTGCTAGCATACTTTATTGCTATTTCCTACGAAAAATTATATACTTTACTAGGTTATACAATATACGAAAGGACGTAATGAAATGACACAGTCTAGAACACATACATGTAATGACTTACGTATGGAGCATGTGGGCCAGAAGGTTACACTTGTTGGCTTCTATGACAATATGCGTAAGGTTAGTAAAAATTTAGGCTTCTTAATTCTTCGCGATTTTTACGGAACAACACAGTTCGTAATTGAGACAGAAGAGATGATGGAGAAGTTAAACGGTGTGAACAACGAATCCACACTGTCAATCACAGGTACAGTTAGAGAGCGTTCAAGCAAGAATGCCAACCTTCCAACAGGTGATATCGAGGTTGTACCAGAGGATATCGTGGTACTTGGTAAGTGCCGCTACAATGAGCTTCCATTCGAGGTTAATCGTTCCAAGGAAGCTGACGAGGCTACAAGACTTAAGTACAGATACCTTGACCTTCGTAATCCTGCAGTTAAGGAGAAGATTGTCCTTAGAAGCAAGATTGTTGCTGAGCTTCGTGCAGCTATGATTAATCATGACTTCCTTGAGATTACAACACCAATCCTTACATGCTCTTCACCAGAGGGCGCGAGAGATTACCTTGTTCCATCACGTAATCATCCTGGCAAGTTCTATGCACTTCCACAGGCTCCACAGCAGTTCAAGCAGCTTCTGATGACATCAGGCTTTGACCGTTATTTCCAGGTTGCTCCTTGCTTCAGAGATGAGGATGCCAGAGCTGACAGATCTCCAGGAGAGTTCTACCAGCTTGATATGGAGATGTCTTTCGCTACTCAGGAAGATGTATTCGCAGTTATTGAGGACGTACTTCCACCAATTTTTGCCAAGTACGGTACATATAAGACAGCCAGCCAGGCTCCATTCACACGTATCTCTTACAGAGATGCTATGGAGACCTACGGTTCTGATAAGCCAGATTTAAGAATTGATCTTACCTTAAAAGATGTGACAACTACATTTGCTGGCTGCGGTTTCGGTCCATTCGACGCAGACGGAGCATCAATCGAGGCAGTTAAGGTAACAGACTTTAACGCTACTCGTAAGGTTATTGATAAGATTATGGCTGATGTTGAGATTGCAACAGCTAACAAGGCTTGCTGGTTCAAGATGGATGAGAACGGAGAACTCGTTGGCGGTATCTCTAAGTTCCTCCAGGAGAAGAAGGATGCAGTAGTTGCAGCGCTTGACCTTAAGCCAGGTGACTTCGTTGGTATGGCAGCAGGCAAGAAGCTTGATGCACTTAAGACAGCTGGTGTACTTCGTAAGTTACTGGGTGCTACAGCTGAAGGACATATGAAGAAAGAGTGCTATGAATTCTGCTGGATCGTAGACTTCCCAATGTATGAGATTGGTGAGGAGAGCGGAGAGCTTGAATTCTGTCATAATCCATTCTCTATGCCACAGGGTGGTATGGATGCCCTTAAGAATGAGAATCCACTTGATATCCTTGCATACCAGTATGACCTTGTTGTTAATGGTGTTGAGCTTTCATCAGGTGCTGTTCGTAACCATGATCCAGAGATTATGGTTGAGGCATTCAAGATGGTAGGCCTCGGCGAGGAAGATGTTAAGGCTAAGTTCCCTGCTATGTACAACGCATTCTGTTATGGTGCACCACCACACGCTGGTATTGCTCCAGGTGTTGACCGTATGGTAATGCTTATCGCTGGTGAGGATAGCATCAGAGAGATTATTCCATTCCCAATGAATAAGACAGCACAGGACGTTATGATGGGTGCTCCTGCAACAGTTGATGAGAAGCAGCTTCGCGACGTACACATCAAGATTGATCTTCCTAAGGAAGAATAGTCTGAATTAAATATAGATAATAAATAATGCCAGGAGATTAGCTCTCCTGGCATTTCTTGTGTTATTTGAATTTCTTAGCATATTCGCATAGGCGACGTGCCATATTTAATACTATTGTAAGATCATGCTTATCCAGCTGATATGCATCTAACATAAGTTCTTTTATTTCCAGTGGATGCTTATTGCCCTCATCGAAAAATTCAGCAGGCGTGATATCATAATAATCACAAATCTTAAGGAACTCAATCATCGATGGAAGGGATTTACCTGAAGTAATGTTATTGATGTAAGACCTGCTATTTCCTAAGGACTCGCTCAATGCTGTTTCAGAAATACCTTCTTCCTTTCTTAGGGAATCAATACGTTCACGTATCAATTTTTCATAATGATCAAAATGCTCGCGCTCTTCAGATCTCTTACCCATACTCTACATATACGCCTTTCAAAAATAAACATTTGGAATAATAAATTCCATACATCTATTTTAAAACGATTTAATACGCAAAGTGTATAATGCAAGATGTAATTTATAAATTATTATCGTTTCAAAAACGACAAAAAGAGCATTGCGTATAATATAAAAACACCACGGAGCAGTTTCAGCTGCAGGCTGCACTTGGGTATAGCAATTTGCAGCCACGAATATATAAAGAAAACCATGGGACGTTTGCCCGCTGCAGGTTGCGTGCGGCTTTAGCTGCACGCAATCCGTAAGGAATCCCATGGTTTCTTTATATATATTCGTGGCTGTTAGTATCCTAGCCCATCACAACTTCTACAGTGTGTGTCTTGCCATCGCCGAAGGCTGGAATGAGGTTGCCTTCGATTGCGGCGCCATCAACTGTTACAGACTTGATGCCCTTGCATACGTGATCTGGGTTAGTAACCTTGATGTCGTATGTTGCGTTACGGAACTGACGGCTTGCTGTGAGACCATCCCATGCAGCTGGAATTGATGGATCGATCTTGAGTCCATCGAAGTCAGCCTGAACACCTAAGATGTACTGTGAGATAGCTACCATGTTCCAAGCAGCTGTACCTGTGAGCCATGAGTTCTTGCCCTGGCCGAAGTTCTTGCCTGGTCTGCCGATGTCTGAACCTGCGTCCTTACCACCAATCATCTGGCCGTATACGTATGGCTCTGTCTTATGAAGATCAGATGTCTCCTCGGTAAATGCAGGAGCGATTTCTGAATAGTACTTGAATGCCTGATCACCTTCGCCTGCATAAGCAGCTGCACAGATAATCCATGCATTGTTATGAGTGAAGATACCAGCGTTCTCCTTGTATCCACCTGGATATGTAGAGATCTCGCCGTACTGTACATAGTACTTAGAGAATGCTGGATTGTTGAGTACAAGTCCGTGCTTAGTGTTAAGTCTCTCATCGATAGCCGCAAGAGTCTTCTTGGTAGCATCTGCATCGATATCTGACATAATTGCGAAGCCCTGTGGCTCGATGAAGATCTGTCCTTCTTCACATTCCTTAGAACCCATCTTCTCGCCGTTAGCATCGTATGCTCTTAAGAACCAGTCGCCATCCCAAGCTGAAGCCATCATGTTTTTCTTCATCTTGTCGATCTCTTCCTGAGCCTTAGCTGCCTCGTCAGCCTTGCCAACGTGGTTAAGGATTGATACGTAGTTAGGTCCTGCATATGTGAAGAGTGCTGCAACGAATACAGACTCAGCAACCTTAGAGTAACCACCCTCAGCCTCGAACTTAGGGTTAGTGTATGTCTGGAAGCTCTCACCTGGTGTATCAGAGAAGCATGAGAGGTTGATACAGTCATTCCAGTCAGCTCTCATTGCAAGTGGAAGACCATGAGGTCCAAGGTTATCTACTATGTGGTAGAATGAAACCTTTAAGTGCTCAAGCATAGTCTCTGCTATAGACATATCATTATCATATGGAACCATCTCATCCAGGATTGTCCAGTCGCCAGTTTCCTTAATATAAGCAGATACTGAAAGGATCAGCCATAATGGATCATCTGAGAAGTCACCACCGATATCTGCATTACCCTTCTTAGTAAGAGGAGAATACTGATGATAACAGCCACCATCTGGGAACTGTGTAGAAGCGATATCGATAATTCTTTCCTTAGCTCTGTCTGGAATCTGATGAACGAATCCGAGAACGTCCTGGTTAGAATCTCTGAAGCCCATTCCTCTACCGATACCTGACTCGAAGTATGAAGCAGAACGTGAGAGGTTGAATGTAACCATACACTGATACTGATTCCAGATATTAACCATACGGTTAACCTTCTCATCTGGAGTATCAACATTAAGAATGCTTAAGAGTGAATCCCAGTATGCCTTAAGACCAGCCATACCAGCTGCGAACTTCTCAGGAGTATCGAACTGCTTGATCATCTCCTCAGCTTTTACCTTATTAATAGTCTTGCCGTCAGCCTCGAACTTCTGATCTACAGGCATCTCAACGTAACCAAGTACGAATACCAATGTCTTGGTCTCGCCTGCTGCAAGAGTAATCTTCTTAAAATGTGATGCGATTGGGGCCCATCCATCGGCAAATGAATCATTAGCCTTATTGGCTATAACAGCCTGTGGATCGCCGAATCCATTGTAGAGACCGATGAACTCGTCTCTGTCTGTATCATAACCATCAATAGTATCGTTAACAGAATAGAATGCGTAGTGATTACGACGATCTCTGTACTCTGTCTTATGGTAGATAACAGAATCCTTAACCTCTACACGACCTGTAGAGAAGTTACGCTGGAAGTTGTTGGAATCATCCTGAGCATCCCAGAGACACCACTCTGCAAAAGAGAAGAGTGAGAATTCCTTAGTTGCACTACCCTCATTGGTCAGAACTACCTGCTGAACTTCGCCATTGAAATCCTGAGGTACGAAGAATGTTACCTCAGCCTTAATGTCGTTCTTTTTTCCGGTAATAATTGTATAACCCATACCATGACGGCACTCATAAGAGTCAAGCTCTGTCTTAACTGGTGACCATCCTGGATTCCAGATTGTGCCATTGTCATTAATATAGAAGTAACGGCCTCCCATATCGATTGGTACATTATTATAACGATAACGTGTGATTCTACGAAGACGAGCGTCCTTATAGAAAGAGTAACCACCGGCTGTATTAGAGATTAATGAGAAAAATCCCTGTGTGCCTAAGTAGTTGATCCATGGGTATGGAGTTCTTGGCGATGTGATGACGTATTCCTTGTTGGCATCATCGAAATAACCGAATTTCATGATTTTTGTCTCCCTCACTGTTTCTTGCTAATAAATATTGTTACGATAATACGTAAAAACCGAAAACGATTAAGTAAACGGCCAAAAAATAAAGCCCAAAACGGCTTGTAATAAGAGTATAAAAGATAGAATTATAAAAAGCAACAACCAAATAAAATTATAATTATGAACAATATGTTAATGATAAAATTGCACAAAAACACCTATTTTTAACTAGTTAAAACTACCAAAAAAGGAAAAAATAAACAAAAAATGAACAAAAATAGTTGCATAGGCCCCTCTGATGGTATATATTAACCTTACGAAAACGATTAAGTACGCAAACCCTGACAGGAAATACTTATCGGCAGCAGCCAATTCTTCCGAAGGGGAGGATGGCAAATGGTATCAATGAAGGATATCTCAGCTGCTTGTGGGGTTTCTGTTGCAACGGTGAGTAAGGCTTTGAACGACCACAAGGATGTGGGAGAGGAGACAAAGCTTAAAATCAAGAAGATTGCTAAGGAGATGGGATATTTTCCTAATTCTTCAGCAAGAGCCCTTAAGACAAATAAGAGCTACAACATAGGAGTTCTCTTCGTAGATGAGATTCCTAAGAGCGGACTTACTCATGATTACTTCGCCAGCATCTTAGATAGTTTCAAGGTTGCTGTTGAAGCCAAGGGATATGATCTTACCTTTATTAATAGTAACAACTTACGAAAAGGCAGATTATCCTATTTAGAACATAGCAAGTTCAGAGGAGTCGATGGAGTGCTTATAGCATGTGTTGATTTCCACGATCCTGAGGTAGTAGAACTTGCACAGAGTGACATACCAGTTGTCACAATCGATTACGCTTTTAAAGACAGACTTGCAGTTCTGTCTGATAATACAAAAGGTATTAGAGATCTTCTTACATATATATATTCTAAGGGACACCGCAAGATAGCTTATATTCACGGTCAGAGGAAATCAAGAGTTACTGAGGAGAGAATACAGAGCTTTCTTGATACAGCAAAAGAACTTGCACTTGAGGTCCAAGAGGAGTTTATTGTTGCAGGCAAGTATCGAGACATACCTAATGCCTCTAAGAATGCAGGTGAGTTACTTAACTTGAAAGATCGCCCAACCTGCATATTATTCTCGGATGATTATTCAGCCATTGGTGGAATGAACGAGATTAAGGCAAGAGGGCTTAGCATTCCGGAAGATATATCCATTGCAGGATATGATGGAAGCGATATTGCGCTCCAGATGGAGCCACAGCTGACAACCATCATTCAGGATACAAGAATGATAGGAAGAATTGCAGCAGACAATCTGATTAATATGATTGAGAAGCCTGGTAAGACAGAAGTCGAGCATGTAATGATCGAAGGAATCCTGATTGAAGGCAATTCAGTCAGACAGATTGGAACCAATTAGGTTTTAGCCACACAGTGTGGTTGAAATAGAATAATTTCATTAAATAAGGGAGGATTTTATAATGAAAAAGAAATTACTCAGCGCATTACTGAGCGTTGCCATGGTTTCTGCTTTATTAGTAGGATGTGGTAGCACAGCAGCAGAGGCTCCAGCAGCAGCTCCTGCAGCAACTGAGGAAGCAGCAGCAGCAGAAGCTCCTGCAGC
>DCIU01000145.1:6690-8760 GCA_002317245.1 Lachnospiraceae bacterium UBA1718 | reverse complement strand
GTGCGATTGTATATACAAGTCTGAATACAAAAGCTCCGATAACTGCGCCAATAGCCTTAGACAGTAGGCCGCCCTTTCCTAGGAATGCACGTCCAATAAGAAGTGAAGCAAGTGCCACTGTTACCATACCAGAACCTATATCAATATTTACAGATTTCTGAGCCTGTCCTAAGAGACATCCTGAAAGGGCTGTAAATGAGTTGGATATACATAGACCAACTGTAATAGTAAATGCCGGATTAATAGATGATGAGCGAACCATGTCAGGGTTATTACCAGTAGCTCTGATTGCCAGACCAAGTCTGGTCCTTAAGAACACCACTAAGAAGGCAATAACAAGGGCTACAGCAATAAGTACAACAACCAGCTTATACTGTCCTGCAATAGCAGTACCCTTAAGTGACTTCTGCATCATTGTAAATACTGTTGGAGTCTTATTCATGTTAAGCAGTGATGAATTACCCATTACTGCTATATTAATTGAATAAAGACCGGTATTAACAATAATACCAGCTAGCAGGCTGTCGATACCCATTCTGGTCTGCAATACCGAAGTAATGAAGCCCGAGATAACTCCAGCACACATCGCTGCAACTATTGATAGATACGGATGTCCTGAAATAGCCACCATAGCACCAACAGCTGCTCCCAAAGTGAAGCAGCCGTCAGTAGAAAGGTCACATACATTCAACATCGTATAACTTAAGAACAGAGCGAGAACTGTTAATGAACTGATAAGTCCCAGTTCAAGCGCTGTCTGAAATAGTGTCATAATAGCGTCAAATGACATAAGTCCCCCATTAATTAATTGGTTTAATCGATTTATTCAAAGCTCTCAGCAGTTGTAATCTCCTGAACCTTTGTGCAGTATGGAGCGAATGTCTCGCTGATAGCTGCATAGTCTACACCAAGTGTAGCACAAGTATCTGTGTTAATTGTTGCAGTACCATTATCAAATGTCTTAACTGGTACTGTAGCTGGATCCTTACCATTAACAAGGATATCAGCAATCATGTTAGCAGACTCAACACCAAGGTTAGCATAGTCTACACCATAGCCTAAGAATGCACCATTAAGAGCGAAAGAATCAGCTCCAGCATAATGCTTAATTCCAGCATTAGCAAGTGTCTCATAGATAGAAAGCTCAGCCTGCATAATTGTGTTATCAGATGGTGTGAATACTGCTGTAACGCCATCAGCTACAAGTGCGTCAGCTGCAAGCATAACTTCGTCAACTGTAGTACCAGTTCTCTCTACATAAGCAACACCCTTCTCATCAAGGTATGCCTTAGCATCATTAATAGCTGTTGTAGATGAGTCCTGACCAAGGTCATAAAGAAGACCAATCTTCTCTGCATCTGGATCAGCAGCGAAGATAAGGTTCATAATTGCATTAGTATCAAGGTAGTCAGATGTACCTGTTACATTAGCTCCAGGAGCATCAAGTGACTCAACAATACCAGCTGAGAGTGGATCAGATACAGCAGCGAATACTACTGGAATCTTGTTCTCTTCTGTATCAGCCTGCATTGCCATTGCAACAGGAGTAGCAATACCAACCATAAGGTCAACATCCTCTGCAATGAAGTTAGCAATGATCTGCTCCATTACGTTAGCATCTGCCATACAGTTATCATACATGACTTCGAAGGTAACACCATTCTCAGCACCAAGCTCAGACAGTCTAGCCTGAATGTTATCACAGATCTGGTTAAGTGATGCATCATCAACAAAGTTACAGATACCAACCTTGTATACTGTACCAGCCTCAGCAGCATCTACAACTTCCTCTACTGTCTCTGCTACTTCCTCTGTGGCCTCTGCTGCCTCTGTTGTAGCTTCACTAGCTGTAGCAGCAGCTTCATTAGCTGAAGCACCACAGGCAACTAATGATACTAACATAGTAGCTGTTAATAAAGTTGCAAGTAATTTTTTCATAATTATTCTCCTCCTCTTATTTAGAATAAATATAAATCAAAAATATTTTAATGAATTAGCGTGAATAAGTCAATCAAGCAGTTACCTGATTCCCGGCCGATTAGCAAGCTAATCGCCTAGAATCAAGCTGTC
>DCIU01000145.1:3474-6627 GCA_002317245.1 Lachnospiraceae bacterium UBA1718 | reverse complement strand
AGCTGGTCGTGGGTTCCGCGTTCGATAATTCTACCCTGCTCAAGAACCATTATACAGTCAGCATTCTTAACTGTACTAAGTCTGTGGGCGATAACGAAGGTTGTTCTACCCTTCATAAGCTTATCCATACCACTCTGTACTATTCGCTCTGTACGGGTATCAATACTTGATGTAGCCTCGTCTAAGATAAGTGCCGGTGGATTACCAATGGCCGCTCTTGCAATAGCAAGCAGCTGTCTCTGTCCCTGACTTAAGTTAGCTCCATCACCCTTAATCATTGTATTGTAGCCATCAGGCAGACGTCTGATAAAGCCATCTGCATTGGCCAGCTTAGCTGCAGCCTTAACCTCTTCGTCAGTAGCATCAAGTTTGCCATATCTGATGTTGTCAGCTACCGTACCACTAAATAGGTGTGTATCCTGAAGAACCATACCAAGGCTCTTACGAAGGTCTGCCTTACTTATCTTATTAATATTGATACCATCGTATCTGATCTTACCATCCTGAATATCATAGAAACGGTTAATAAGGTTAGTAATTGTAGTCTTACCAGCACCTGTTGAGCCTACGAAGGCAATCTTCTGTCCTGGATCAGCGAACATACTGACATCATGAAGAACAATCTTATCGTCGTTATAGCCGAAGTCAACTCCGTCAAATATAACTCCGCCTTCCCACTTCTTATATTCAACCTCGCCAGTATCATGGTGTGTATGCTTCCACATCCATTCGCCAGTTCTCTCATCTGTCTCAATAATCTGGCCATTCTCGTGCTTCACATTCACAAGAACTACGTATCCATCATCAACCTCAGGCTCCTCATCAAGAAGCTTGAATACTCTGTCCGCGCCAGCAAGAGCCATTACAATTGAGCTTGCCTGCATTGCCACCTGGTTAATAGGCATATTGAAGCTCTTATTAAATGTAAGGAAGGAAGCGAGACCACCAAGAGTAAGTCCAGTCCATCCATTAAGGGCAAGCATACCACCAACAGTTGCGCAGAGCACGTAGCTGATATTACCAATCTGACCATTAATAGGACCTAAGATATTAGAGTATCTGTTAGCCTTATCTGCTGATTCAAAGAGTTCCTCATTAAGCTTGCCAAACTCCTTCTTACAGATTTCCTCATGGTTGAAGACCTTAACAACCTTCATACCATTCATCATCTCTTCTATGTAACCATTAGCTGTACCAAGCTTCTTCTGCTGTTCCATGAAGTACTTACCAGAAGCTCCGCCTGCCTTCTTGGCAGCAAACATTGTTATTCCAACCATAATAAGGGTCAGAATTGTAAGTGGCACGCTTAGTATAATCATACTTATCAACACACTAACGATAGTGAAGAGAGAATTAATAAGCTGTGGAATAGTCTGGCTGATAATCTGACGCAGGGTATCAACATCGTTAGTATACATACTCATAATGTCACCATGGCTATGAGTATCGAAGTACTTAACAGGAAGCTTCTCCATATGTTCGAACATATCGTTACGGAGGTTTCTCATTACACCCTGTGTTATATAGATCATTGTCTTATTCTGAATAAATCCGGCAATAATACCACAGGCATAGAAGCAAGCTACTCTTCCTATAGCATGAGCAAGCGGACCGAAATCCGGAGTATCTGTATCAATTAAGAAAGGTGTAATATAATCATCAATAAGGCTCTTAGTGAACATTGTTCCCTGAACAGTTGACAGAACACTAATTACAATCATTGCGAATACAAGACCGAACTGTAATCCATAGTCCTTAAACACATAATGCAGGAGTCTCTTAAATACAGCACCTGGATTCTCAACAGTTGGTTTCATACCACGTTGTGGTCTCATCATAGCTGCCATATTATCTGCCCTCCTTTCCAGCGTCGACGCCCTTAGCCTCGTCGAAATCTCCGCCACCAGAAGTCTGAGATTCATATACCTCGCGGTATATTTTATTATTAGCTACTAACTCATCATGGGTACCGAAGCCGTTAATCTGGCCATCTTCCATAACAATAATTCTGTCAGCATCCATAACAGAGCTGATTCTCTGTGCAATTATAAGCTTTGTTGTGCCAGGAATTAACTCTCTGAAGGCCTTCCTGATCTTGGCATCAGTTGTTGTATCTACTGCACTTGTGCTGTCATCCAGGATCAGTACCTTAGGGTTCTTAAGAAGGGCTCTTGCAATACAGAGTCTCTGCTTCTGACCACCAGACACATTCGCTCCACCCTGTTCAATGTGAGTATTGTATCCCTCGGGCATCTTATCAATGAACTCCGATGCGCAGGCGAGCTCACAGGCTTTTCTGCACTCTTCATCAGTAGCATTCTCGTTGCCCCAGCGAAGGTTCTCATATATTGTTCCCGAGAAAAGTGTATTCGACTGAAGTACAACCGATACCGCATTCCTTAAGCTATCGCAATCGTAATCCCTAACGTCTACTCCGCCCACCTGTACAGAGCCTTCTGTTACATCATACAGACGGCTGATTAAGTTAACCAGTGAGGTCTTGGCAGAACCTGTAGAACCGATAATACCAATAGTCTCTCCACTTTTTATATGTAAATTAATATCCTTAAGCACCGGCTCGTCAGCATCGGCAGAATACTGGAAATTAACATGGTCAAAGACAATATCACCATCCTTAATCTCATATATAGGATTCTCTGGATTATGAATCTCACTCTCCTCAGTTAATACTTCATATATACGAGAAACAGAAGCTGAACCCATAGTAATCATAATGAACATCATTGAGAGGATCATAAGACTGATAAGGATGTTCATACAGTAGGCAAGCAGCGACATAAGTTCACCAGTAGTTAGAGAATTAGTCACAATAAGCTTGGCACCAACCCATGATATAAGGAGAATACACGAATAGATCGTAAGCATCATAGCTGGGAACTGATATACTGTTGCTCCCTCTGCCTTGCAGAAGATCTTATAGATAGCGTCTGAGGCCTTCTTGAACTTATTAATCTCCTCATCTTCTCTTACGAACGCCTTAACAACTCTGATGGCCGAAACATTCTCCTGAACTGACTCGTTAAGGTCATCATACTTAGGGAAGGCAGCTCTGAAGTAGCCTGTTGCTCTCCTAATCATAAGGAAGAGGAAAATACCAAGTGCTGTTACAGCAATCAGATATATTAATGCTAT
>DCIU01000145.1:0-3324 GCA_002317245.1 Lachnospiraceae bacterium UBA1718 | reverse complement strand
GAGAACTTATCAATGTTCTTAAAAGAGAAGGTCTGGATATGGTCAAACATAGCCTTTCTTAAGTTCTTGGCGAAGCCTGTAGCAGCTCTTGCACCGAACACACCACCGCCAATACCACCAAGAAGTCCAATAACAGCTAATCCAATCATGAGCATACCCGTACTAATGATATGGCCCATGTCTCCCTTGCCTACTCCATCATCAATAATGGAAGCCATAAGATATGGAATAAGCATCTCCATTGCAACTTCCACAATAATGCAGATTGGAGTAATAATGGACACTGTCTTGTATTCCTTTACTTCCTGCAAAATTCTTTTAATCATAGACATTTTTCCTTTTTATCAAAATCAAATAATGAGCATCTGCAGATACTGGATAACCTCATCACTCACTCTGTCGCCAAGTCTTTTAATTACTTCATTGTGATAATTATTAAGGCTGTTAATTTCATCAGCACTAAGTAGCTTGGTAACTACCAGATCCATATCAATTGGAACCCAGGTAAGGTTCTCGAAGCCTAAGAAATGACCATCTGCGGTGTCACATCTGTCTTCTACTAAGAGTGTGTTCTCAGTCCTGATACCATACTTGCCATCAACATATACGCCAGGTTCATCTGTTACTGTCATACCGGCCTTAAGTACTGCCTCTGAAGATCCCTCTATGTACTTCCATCTTATATTCTGTGGACCTTCATGTACATTCAGATAACAGCCTACGCCATGACCTGTTCCACACTTATAGTCAATGCCCTTAGCCCACAGGGGACCACGCGCTAATATATCCAGATTACGGCCCGTACAGCCATCTATCCACTGGGCATTCATTAAGCTAAGCCAGCCCTTAAGAACAAGAGTGAAGTTAGTCTTCTCTTCATCAGATACAGGACCCAGGGCTACTGTTCTTGTTACGTCTGTTGTGGCGCCAGGATACTGACCACCGCAGTCTGTAAGAATCATACCCTCTGGCTTGCAGATAGCATAGGATTCTTCTGTTGCCTCATAATGCATCATTGCCGCATTAGAGCCATAGGCTGCTATAGTTGGGAAGGACAGGCCCAGATTGCCTTCCACAGCCTTCCTTAATTCGTCACATTTGGCAGCAGCTTCCACTTCTGTTAGAACTTCTCCACCAGATGCCATCTCCTTAGCTCGTTTTTTCAGCCAGTATATATATTCCGTCATTGCCGCAGAGTCACGAAGGAAGTATTCCCTCATATTCTTAATCTCTGTATCGTTCTTCACTGCCTTAAGCTCTGTGGTAGGATTCATTCCATTAACGATTGAGTCCTTATCCCCATTGCCATCTATAATGCACTGATATGCCAGGTGACTTATCTCTCGTAGATCTGCATAGATTTTGCCCTCATATGGATAGTCCTTAAGGAATTCATATACATCTTCATAGTCACAGATTATTATTCTCTGACTAGCCAGGTAGGCTCTGACCGCTTCAGATACGGCATCCTTCTGAAGGAATATGAAGGCCTCATCCTGACTGATAAAGGCATAACTTAATGCCACAGGATTACATTCCACATCACCACCACGGAGATTGAAGAGCCACATAATGTCATCAAGCTTACTAATAAAGAGCTGATTACACTTCTTTGCTTCCATAGCCTCCCTAACCTGACTTATCTTATCAGTGGCAGATAGACCAGAAAAGCCCATATCAAGCAACTTAACACGCTCACAGGATCTCTTAGGACGCTCGTCTAAAGACAACCATAGTTCGCCTGCCAAGTCGTCATTGTATAAAAGCTTAAGAGACTTAGTCTCGTCAACTTTTTCAACTAATGTATTAATCTCGAAGGCTGTCATCACCCTTCCGTCGAAGGACAGGGTTAACTCCTCGCGGTCTTCCATAAGCGAAGCGATATACTCACTAATTCGTGGCACATCCTTCTCACCCATCTTCATCATCTGAATGCCTGAGCCTGCGATCTCAGCCGCACACTGGATGAAGTATCTGCCATCAGTCCAGAGCAGGGCCTCATCCTTGGTTACCACAAGAGTGCCATTAGAGCCTGTGAAGCCAGATAGCCATCTCCTAATCTGGTCATGGTCTCCAACATACTCCGAATTATGGGCATCAGAAGTCGGTACAATTATTGCATCCGCTCCCACCTCACGCATCTTCTCTCTTAATTTGTCTATTCTTTCGCTATATATATTCATTTTCTCTCACTTATGAGCCCTAGGGACGTTCCTTAGGGCTCATTTTCGCACGCGTCGCGAGTTGTTTTGACCCCTAAGGAACGTCCCTAGGGCTCAAAAATATAAAGAGGCCCATCAACAGACAGGCCCCTCATTATTTGTTTAATTACGAAAGGAAGCTCTGTACAGCTGCCTTCATCTCGTCTATCTCAACTACTGTATCATGCTTAACAGGAGCAGTTCTGATCTCCTCAACAGCCTTAGGAACAGCTACGTTAGCAATCTTAGATAACTTATCGCAGAGCTCGAAGTCATCACCTGTTGCGTCACCGCCCACTGCCTTCATAACATTACCAACGAACTTGAATGGGCTTGCAGTAGAAGCAATAACAGTCTTAGTAGCATCACCTGTTGCCTTCTTATAATCAGCATATACCTTGCTGGCAACAGCAGTATGTGTATCAATTACATAACCTGTATTCTCGTAGAGATCCTTGATTCTTCCAAGTGTCTCCTCTTCTGTAGCAAAGCCACCCACGAAGTCAGCTAACTTAGCCTTCATATCATCAGTAATTGTATATAGGCCCTTATTGCTAAGGTCGCTCATAAATGCCTTATTCTTATCTGAATCCTCACCAGCGATGATGTAGATCAGTCTCTCAAGGTTGCTTGAGATAAGAATATCCATTGATGGGCTGTTAGTAAGAGTGAAATCACGATTCCTGTCATATACGCCTGTCTCGAAGAAGTCGAATAATACCTTATTCTCGTTAGAAGCGCAGATGAACTTATTAACTGGAAGTCCCATCTCCTTAGCAATGTATGCTGCAAGAATATTACCGAAGTTACCAGTTGGAACTACAATATTAATCTTCTCACCATCAGCAATCTTGCCCTCTGCAAGCAGCTTAACATATGAGAATACATAGTAGCAGATCTGTGGAACAAGACGTCCAATATTGATAGAGTTAGCCGACGAGAACTGATATCCCTTGCTGTCAAGCTCAGCCTTCAGAGCCTCATCACCGAACATCTTCTTAACACCTGTCTGGGCATCATCGAAGTTACCCTTAATACCAATAACCTTAGTATTGGCACCAGCCTGTGTAACCATCTGTCTCTCCTGAATGAAGCTTACGCCTCCCTTTGGATAGAATACGAT
>DCIU01000068.1 GCA_002317245.1 Lachnospiraceae bacterium UBA1718 | reverse complement strand
GTAGATACATTAATATCCTTAATAATGTCCGTCGGATTAACTACAAGGCCATACTTATCAGATAAGTCCTTAATCTCCTTATTAGCCTTATCCATATCCAGAGTAGGAATAATTCCAAGAAGCTTCTTCTTAGGCTCCATACCCATAACGATATTCTCAGCGATAGTATATTCACTAACCAGCTTGAAGTGCTGATGAACCATACCAATATTAAGCTCTGTAGCCTTTCTTGGTGAGCTAATATCAACCTTCTCTCCTCTGATGTATATCTCACCTTCATCAGGCTCATACATACCGAAGAGCATACTCATTAATGTTGACTTACCAGCGCCGTTCTCGCCAAGGATGGCATATATCTCACCCTTTTTAATCTGAATGGTAACATCGCTGTTGGCTATAATGCCCGGGAATCTTTTAGTAATTCCACGCATCTCAACAACATATTCGTAATCAGCCATTGCATTTTCCCCTTTGTTTATTCTCTTGCCTAATTTCAAGACAAATATAGAATTAGTATAACATAAAAAAGGTCGGAAATTCATTAGAATTCCCGACCTTTGTAAAGTCATTTTACTTCATTTGCCTGTGGAGTGATCCTACCAGGTAAATGTCTCTGGTGTTACACCATTGAAGTTAGCTGCTGGAACGATTGCTCCGCTCTTAACAAGATCCTTAGCTGCATCAATCTTAGTAATTACATCAGCTGATAACTGGCATCTGCCTTCAGCACTTACGTAGCCTGTGTAATCACCTGTTGCATCAAGGTTAAGATTAGCTCCCTCGAATGTACCATTCTTAACATTGTTAAGCTGTGTGTAGTTAACAAGGTGCATAACCTTAAGAGCTGATGTAAGAATTACGTTCTTATCGCCTGATACACCATCATCGAACTGATCAGCATCACAACCGATTACGTATGTATCTGTGCCTTCCTTAGCTGCTGTAAATACACCATTACCCGAACCACCAGCTGCAACGAACATAATATCAACGCCCTCAGCCATAAGTGCCTCAGCTACAACCTTACCAGTTGCCTCATCAGCGAATGAACCAACATAGTTACCACCAACATTAGCACCTGTTACATCTGTACCAGCGTATGATGGAAGCTCTACAACCTCAACATTAAGGCCTTCTGTCTCGTTAGCATACTTAACACCACACTCAAAACCATACTGATAGTTAACGTTAGATGGGTAAGCAATACCGTGAACTGAAGCAACCTTGCCAGTCTTTGTTGTAAGTGCTGCTGCCATACCAGCGAAGAAACCTGACTCCTGCTCAGCGAATGTACAAGCATATACATTAGCTATTGGAGCATCAGAAGAAAGTGACTCGCCTCCTACTGTTGGCATAGTATCGATAAGGATGAACTTAGTATCTGGGTTCTCAGATGCGAAATCACCGATTCCTGCAAACTGGAAACCACAGCAAACGATTACATCATAATCTGCTACGATATCTGCTACTGCCTGAAGAGCTGCCTGTGTATCACCAGTTGTCTCCTGGATTGGAGTAACTGTTGCACCTGGATTCTCATCAACGAACTGTAAGATACCTACATAGTTGTCATAGTTGAATGAACCATCATCAACACCTGATGGGCTTGATACGATTGCGATCTTAAGACCGTCTTCTGCTGGAGCTGCTGCCTCATCTGCTGGAGCTGCTGCTTCTGCCACTTCTGTTGCTGCCTCTTCTGTAGCTGCTGGAGCTGTCTCTGTAGCTGCTGCGCTTCCGCAGGCAACAAGAGTAGCTGTCATTGCTACAGTAAGAAGAACTGCTAATAACTTCTTCATAATTATCCTCCTATTAGAATAAATCTAAAAATTTATAGAACCTAGCACGGAGTATAACACACCTAAATAGAAGTATTCAATTACTATTTTGTCTAATTTAGCCAAATTGATGGTGCTTTTTTTGTGCATTTTCAAGATGAGGTATTATTTTAGGCAAATAGCACTGGCAAGGCTTCCTCTTGTAGGTCCGCCAAAGCGGTGGGAATAGTACAAGTCTGGATGGCATAGTGTACATTCGCCGACTATCTCCATATTATCCTGCCCTAGTCCGAGCTGAATAAAGCGGGTCTTAACCACCTCTGACAGATCAAGCATATACTTGCCATTATCCTTAAGGTTATAGAGGTCTTCATGGCCCTCTCCAATCAGATTAACCACTGCCTCTATTACTTCCTCGCCCACTTCGAAACAGCATTTTCTGATGGCGGGTCCTATAGCCAGCCTGATATTCTCAGAACTGCTGCCTAAGCTAATAAATGCGTCGACTGCACTTTTCATGATATCTGCTACTGTACTTCTCCAGCCGCAGTGAATTGCTCCAACCACACCTGCTAACGGATCCTCCATAAGCACAGGCACGCAGTCTGCGGTGAATATAGCCAGCGGAAGGTCCACTACATTAGTAACATATCCATCAGCTTCTATAAGCTCACCTGGGCCAAAGGCAGGCCTTGCGTCTTCCATAGTCGCAATATGCACATTATTACCATGTACCTGCTTACCACATACGAAGGGCTTATAGCCAATCCCAGTGTCGTCTAAGAATATTCGCCAGTTCTCTGTAACAAGTGCCACATCATCCCCTCTGTTCATTCCCAGGTTAAGGGAAGAGAATATCCCCTCGCTTACGCCTCCAAGTCTGGTAGAGAAGCCGTGAGGTGATCTTATTAAGGTTGACGAATGAAATCTCTCTATTCTCTTATTATCCATTTATGCATTTCCTCCAAAGGCAGAAGAAAAGAATCATCTACATCAGCTACCTAATGAATCTGAATGACTTAATCGAAGCACTGCCATGGCCATTAGCGAAGGTAATGTAGAGGGCTGCTACTCCGTCAGGAATACGACAGTCTGCCTCATATGTCTCCCATATTGTGGAATAATCCATCGGGACGCGACCTAATACTTCTCCGCCAATAGATGTCGTAATTTGGAACTCACCCTTAGCATATCCACGGGCAGTTATCTGAATCTTCTTGACTCCCTTGAAGTCGAAGTATTTATATCCAACCACTGTACCTAGGCTTAAATTAGCCACATGGCCAGGGATTCTGTCTCCGTCCTTGCCATCCTGAGTTACATAGGCTACATCCTGTGCTCCTACATACTTCTCATTCCTGTCATTAAATATGTTGCAGGCAATATATGCAGGATATTCATCAGATACATTCAGTGGTCCACCATTAAGGCCACAGGATGTAATCTCACACTGCAGTATATGGCCGTCTTCAGTGAATGTAACCTCCTCAGCGCATCCCTGACGAGAATACCAGCTATTGTTAGTATGACGGTGATAGAATATATACCTCTTACCATCAATCTCTATCAGGCTTCCATGGTTGTTGGCGCCATATGCTGCAGCCCTGTCTGCTGCCTTATATGTATCAATTCCTATGTCGCAATTACTTACAATTACACCACCATATCTGTACTGGCCTTCAATATCATCAGCAATAGCATAACACAATTCATGCATTACTTCCGATGAATATATAAGATAGAATCTTCCATCAAATTCCCTGATAGAAGGTGCCTCGAAGAAGGCATGTCCCTCGAACTCACTGCCTTCGCTGTAACAGCTTCCTGGTACAATAATTCTCGGTCCCTTCTTGATGGTTAACATGTCCTTATCAAGTACTGTAAGCTGGGCACCGCTTCTGCTCTTATCACCCTGTCCACAGAAGCCAGTATAGAGGAATACCTGACCATCCTTCATAATTACGCCCGGATCGAACTGAGGCTCATCCCCCTCTCTTCTTCCAAGCAGGGTTCCATCCTCATAATGAACATAGCCATAGAACTCATATCTTCCTGCGGGCTTATCACATACACATACCGATACAAGGTCCACCTTATCAAGCACATAGTAGAGGTAGTAACGGCCATCTTCGCCCTGGACCACATCAGGAGCATAGAGGCACATATTATTGCGGTCATTCAGAGCATCGTCGGTCCTTGTATAGATGACGCCCTCATATCTCCAATTACCAAGGTCATTAACTGGCGCCGAATAGCACACATAATCACCCAGGCAAAAACCATGGCCATTAAAGTGGTCGTGAGAACCATAGATATAGACCCTGTCGCCGAACACATAGGGCTCACCATCAGGGATATACTCCCATGATGGAAGGTATGGGTTGAAGGCCTGCTTCTTAGATGAGCCAGCCTTGGTTACTTCCAGGGCTGACGTTACAGGCATAGCCTCATCCACCTGACCTTCAGGCATCTGTCCGCTATTCTGCTTATATATAACATCTATCAATTCATCCTTGAATACATCATTCTGAAGGCGACTTATACATCCAATAGATGTGAAGTGCATCTCATTCTTATCCTTATTACTGTAAGGCTTCCATTCTGTCAGATTATGGCCAGTAGCGTCCACTCCATTAGGATCACCAGTCTTTATGAAATTAGTAAAGTAATTGCACATCTGTCTTGCCAGATCGAAGTGTCTGCCCTCGAAGGTCCTGTAGCTGCCAGCCAGGGTCTCGAACCAGAACCAGAGGTCCACCGAATGGAAGGTACCTGGTCTGTCATCACCGGGGATATCTGTCTCGAAGGAATAATAATAGCTATCCGCAGTGTTCTTAGCTAATACCGCCTTGGTAGACAGCTCTATGAACTGTACCCTCCTACCCTCAGGATTAAAGAATTCGAATTCATCCTCTGTATTGCCAGACATAAGTGGAACCCGGGCCCCTCTTCCATCAAGCAGCATCTTATATGGCTCATCAGGAATAATACTTCCATCAATATTAGGCACGAATCTAGGATGATTGCGTGCGAACTCCTCATACTTATCCCTAATATAATATGCATCCAGAGCTCTTGCCTCTGCCAGAGTCTTAACACCGAGGAGTTCGAAGAATTCCTCTCCCAGCTTCTCCATTCTCTCTATTGGACTTGGTGTAATAAGGTCATCCTTCATATATGGATTACGGATAAGACCGCTGAATATTACTGCCTTATTAAAGAGTCCTCTGCTAAGTGGACTTACCAGATGCAGATTCACACTTGCTCCACCTGCTGACTGTCCCGCAATTGTCACATTATCAGGATCACCACCAAATGCGGCAATATTCTCCTTGACCCACCTAAGCCCCGCACGCTGGTCAAGTATACCGAAGTTGCTTGCTGCCTCTGGTGCTTCCTTAGTTAATTCTGGATGAGCTAAGAAGCCAAGACTCGCCAGTCTGTAATTAACTGATACAACTACCACACCTCTCTTGGCAATGTTCTCACCATTGAACTCCATCTCAGCTGTATATCCCCACTGGAAGGCTCCACCGAAGAACCATACAAGTACCGGTCTCTTCTCATCTGCAGCCTTGGCACCTGTCCATACATTAAGATACAGACAGTCCTCATCCATTGGAATATCTGGATCAACATGCCACTCCCTGCAATATATATCAGTGCCCATTCCCGGCCTGTCCTGAACAGATATAGGTGCAAAAGTGAATGCGTCTAACTCACCATCCCAATCCTTAACAGGCTGTGGCGCTCTCCATCTGTTCTCTCCTACAGGAGGTGCAGCAAAGGGTATTCCCTTGAAAGCTGTTATTCTGTTATTATTACCGGCAATACCTCTTACCTTACCGTTCTTAGTCTCTACTATCTTAAGCATCTTATTTCCCCCGATTATTTCACTTATTAGAATAACATCTTTACTACTACATAATAACCCCGATAATCTCTAGGATTATCGGGGTCAAAGTCTAAGTCTTTATCTATTTCTACTAATTATTCAGCTCTGCTCATAGCAATCTGGAAGTCCTTAGTATCTGTGAAGATCTCATTAGTATATGGGTTCTTCTTCTGCTCAAGTGATCTCTTAATAATGAATGCGATTGCAAGTACATTAATCATGAGGGAGAGAACTGAGATAACGCCCTGTGCTGTTGGATCAGCTGCTGTTGGCATTGATGATCCCATAGCTGCTGCAATACCGCCCTCTGCGTATACACGTGATACTGTTGTGAATACTGAGTTGTCCTGGAATAATGGGAATACCTGAGCGAACATACACCATAATGCAAGTGTGTTAGCTCTGTTCTGAATCCAGCCACCCTTGTTCCATAATGCGTTAGCAAATGTAGGAGCAAGAAGAAGTGCAAAACCACAGTACCATGAATGTGTAGGAAGGTTAAGGTATGTATACTGGAAGTTCCATACATCGTAAGCTAAGATGTATACCCAGATCATATCTGGCCACAGCATATCCTGCTGCTTATTCTTAGATGAGTAGATTCCCCACCAGCCTGTCATACAGAAGATGTTGATGATACCAGCTACACCATTTAAGATGTTCCACCATCCACCATAGAGCCATACGCCCTCTGATGATAACCACCAGCCACCTGACAGAGAACCAGCTCTGATAACTGACTCGAAGTCAGATGCAACTGCAATAAGGATGTTGATAGCTACGATAACGAATGGAAAAGCCTTGAACCACTGAGCATTACCCAGCTTGCCCCACTTATACTTAAGAGCCATGAAGCCGATACATCCTGCTGTAGCTGCATAGAGCTTGGCATAATGGAACCAGCTGTTCATGTGAACGTAAGTATCGTTGTTAAGGGCCCACTCTGCACCCATTGCAGCACCAACATAGATAGCGATGAAATAAGCTGTAAGAATTGCTGGTAAGATTAAGAAACAAGCAATTCCACCGGCCTTAGTACGACGAGCAACCTCGTTCATTAATACAAGACCTGTGAATACTAACAGCCAACCCAGTAACTGGTAACCAGCTGTCTGACCATAAATCTGAAAAATCATACTTTTTCTCCCTTCTCATATGCGTATATAACGCTTATTCTACTTCTATTTCCTTAATATTGAACTCATTGCCCTGAAGCAGATACGTCTCCTCGCTCTGGCAGTGCGGACAGGTCCTTCCGTGTTCAACGGTAGGATATGTCTGCTTGCAGCTCTCGCAATAGGTAATTGCAGGCAAGCGTTCAATAATTAATTCACAATCAGTCAGAAGTGGCCGCTTGGTAATAGCCCACTTCCAGCAGTCTGTGAGATACTCCGGGATGACTGTCGATACCTCGCCAAGTTCCAGGGTAACCTTACGTACCCTCGACGCCTCATTCTCGGTAGCAACCCTCTCAACCGTATCACACACAGTGAATGTTACTCCTAATTCATGCATTAATTCAACCCCTATTTCTTCTTAGCGAACTTAACCTTGATAGACTGCTTAACCATATTAGGTAAGATGTATTTAAGCTTGTCCTCAGATGGAACCATATTAGTACATCC
>DCIU01000102.1:13773-16178 GCA_002317245.1 Lachnospiraceae bacterium UBA1718 | reverse complement strand
AGCATTACAAAGCCCGGTCCCCAGTCATGATCCCTTGACTGCTCATCATCATATCCGAAGCAGTCAGAGCCTTCCCCGAAGAGGCCAACTGCAATCTTATCTACATCTTCATAGAATACTTCACGTATCATTGGGCGGCCATATTCTTCGTAGAATCTTCTACAGATATCCATGCCCTTAACCTCAGGCCCAAAGAGAGGCTTATCATCAACCGGCTCCTCAGTATTCTCAGTTGTCAGTTTTGTGCCTGGAATAAGCGACAACATTGCATCACGATTGGCTATCAGCAGTTCATAGTTCTCGTTCTTGCCCATGCACTTGAATACCATGTCTGCTGCCTTATCATAGTAGTCTGCTGCCTCAGCATAATCACCACGGTTATATGCAATAACACCCATTACCGCAGCTGCTGCCGAATAATGATAGTCTGTGTTGTTAGTCTCTGCGAATATCTTAAGAGCCTCTGTGACATTAGCCTCAGCCTCTTCCATCTGTCCAAGGGCTGCAAGGGACTGAGCAATGTTGGTATATGTTGTGGCAACTTCAATTCTTCTGTCAGGAAGGGCTTCTACAATCTGCAGAGCCTTACCCAGGGCACCAATTGCCGCAAGGTTATCTCCCATCATCTGATAGAGCAGGGATTCATTGTTATATAATCCTGCCCACAGATAATCTCCTGCAGGAAGGCAGTCCTCATATATGCGTTCACAGGTCTGATATTCCTGAAGTGATGTCTGATAATCGCCCTTAGCCCTATCAAGATTAGCAATATTAAGAAGCGAGGTGGCATGGTTCATTGTATTCAACTGGCCACAGTTCTCAAGTACCTTAAGCAGCCTATCCTTAGTCTGCATTCCCTGATCAAATCTGGTAGTATCGCGATAGAATCCCACCAGTTCGTTAAGAAGGGAAATCATAATATCGTATCTGCCTATGTTCTCCGCCTCGTCAATCTTATCCTTAAGATAGTCCTCCCACTTTAAGTATTGGAGTTCATCTAACTCTTTATAGATTTCATTAATATCCATTGCAACTCACCTCTCTCCTATACCAAAAGTCTGTACTCTGGCAGTCTGTTAGCATATGTACAGTAATACTTGAATCCACATTCCTTAAGAGCTGCCTCAGCCCTGTAAAAGTCCGCTGCAATATCCCCAGCGTTATGGGCATCTGATCCCACGGTGATTAGTTCACCACCCATTGCCTTATATGCCTTAAGTATGTCGATGGTTGGGTGGACATCCTTAGTACCCTTACGGATGCCTGCAGTGTTAATCTCGACTGCTTTTTCATGATCTATGGCAAACTGCAGTATCTTATCAATTGTATCCCTGTATATCTCGTACTTATAGTTCTCGTCCTTATTAGCTCCATATCTGACTATATAGTCAAGATGTCCAATAACATCAAAGTTCTCGAATCTAAGCAGGTTCTCATGGAATCTTTGGAAGTAGAGACCATAGGCTTCTTCCTCTGTCTTGCCCTGATGATATTCAGGGTAATATGGATCCATCTTGTCAATAATATGAAGGGATGCAATCACCATATCGAATTCATGGCTCTTGGCATATATTGCATTGGCTCTCACCGCATCCAGCTGAAGCCCCAGTTCCACTCCGAAACCAATATCAATCTTATCTGCATACTTGCCGCGAAGTCCAAGCAGCTCATAGAGGTAAGCATCAGTATTCAGGTCAAACATACCCTCCTCTATATTGTTCTCCTTATAGGGAAATACCAGGTCCTGATGCTCGGTAAAAGTGATTCCTTTAAGTCCCTTATCAATAGCAGACTTAATCATATCCTCCATATTGTCCTTAGCATCACCTGAATAAGTTGAATGCATGTGCTGGTCATATAATATTGCCATTTATTATCCTCGCAATTCCTAATAATAGTTCTACATACTGACTAGGTATATACTATCATTTTTACAAAGAAAACGACAGATGAATTAGATTCATCTGCCGTCTATATTACTTTATAATCTCCGAAAGATTCTTCATTATTCCCTCTGCTACCTCTGGCTTATTCATTGAGTATACATGAATATGTTCTACGCCATTGGCAATAAGGTCAATTATCTGATCTGTTGCATAAGCAATACCAGCCTGCTGCATAGCTGCCGGATTATTACCAAAGTGGTCAACAAGATTGCGAAATCTCTCAGGCATGTTAGAACCAGACATGCTGATTGCATTAGCCACCTGAGTCGCTCTTGTAATTGGCATAATACCTGCTGTAACAGGAACTGTAATTCCCTTATCCCTAACCTTATATAAGAAATTATAGAAGATATTGTTGTCGAAGAACATCTGGGTAGTTAAGAACTCACAGCCTGCCTCAACCTTCTCCTTAAGGTGGTCAATATCCTCTGCCTTGGTAACTGCATCTGGATGTCCCTC
>DCIU01000102.1:8941-13664 GCA_002317245.1 Lachnospiraceae bacterium UBA1718 | reverse complement strand
GGCTCTCCATCGAAGTCCTTGGGCTTGTCCCCTCTTAGAGCTAATATATTACGGATGCCTGCTTCCTTCATTGCATCAAGGTTCTGATGAAGCTCATCCTTGCTGGTACATACGCATGTAAGATGTGAAATAACTGGCACATCATACTTGTTCTGAATATCCTCTGCAATCTTAAATGTATTAGAACGTGTGCTTCCTCCAGCACCATATGTAACACTCATATAATGTGGCTTAAGCTCTGCAACCTTCATTGCAGCTCCATATACTGCCTCATAATTAGATGTTGGCTTGGGTGGAAACACCTCAAAAGACAGTGTAACTCTGTCACTAGCCATTAAATCTGATAATTTCATAATTCCTCCTGCTTACAAAAATCGGAGTGACTGGATTCGAACCAGCGGCCTCCGCCTCCCTAAGACGGCGCTCTAACCAAACTGAGCCACACCCCGTAATGGACCAGATCATCCAGTCCAAATACTATCATATTAATAGGATTTATTCAAACCCATTATGCCCAGAGTACATCTGGATACAGACCACTCTCCTTGAGTTCCTTAATTGCAGCCATAACCTGAGGCTTATCCTCCTTATATGTAACACCATGCCATACATCAGAAGTTGGAAGAACCTTGGCAGTTGCCCTATTCTCCTGAAGGAGCTCATCTACAACGAATGGAAGGAAGTACTCTGCCTTTTCAGGATTCTTAGGAAGGTCCTCATCAAGGAACTTAACAAATCTCTTCTCAAGCTCAGCCATTAAGCTGTTAGTGAATCCCCACATGTTCATGGATACCAGGCTGTCCTTAGGAAGCTTCACCCATGTAGCCCCGTCATCCTCTGTATACTCTGCTTCCTTACCATGCTTCTCAATTCTTGTTCTCTCGTTAATTGTAACAAGCTGACTATCTTCATCAACTACGCATACGCCCCTTGCCACATGTCCATTCTCTGTAAGTGTATTATGAAGTTCATAGCCTACCATAGCATAACGGTACTTCTCATCATCCTCTGTAGAAGTAAGATAATTATATATAGCCTCGAAGGCATGTCTTCCGTAATAGTCATCTGCATTGATTACGGCAAAAGGTCCGTCAATTGTGTCCTTGGCACAGAGAATTGCATGACCTGTTCCAAATGGCTTAACCCTTCCCTCTGGAATGGCATAACCCTCTGGCAGCTTATCAAGCTCCTGATATACATACTTCACATTAACATACTTACCAATTCTGTCACCGATTGACTTCTTGAATTCCTCTTCAATCTGATGCTTGATAATAAATACTATTGTCTTAAAGCCAGCCTTGACCGCATCATATATGCTGAAGTCAATTATGATATTTCCCTGCTCGTCAACAGGATCAATCTGCTTGAGTCCTCCATATCTGCTTCCCATTCCTGCGGCCATAATTACTAATACTGGTTCCTTACTCATATATGTATATCCTCCGTAAATACTAAGTTAGCCCCAGGACCATCGTCCCAGGGCTTATTTATTATCTTTTATTTTGATATCATCTGTCAATCTGTAATGAATTACAAATATTCACCAATATCATTGAATCCAATATAAAATATTCTGGCGTCGCCATCTTCGTTGGTTCCAAGAAGCTTGGCAGTAGCAAATACCTTAATCTCAGTATTATCTCCACGAAGTACCCTGAACACTCCACGTCCAGCACTTCTGTTCATGGCTTCCTTAATCATATTAGATGCGATATGTCTGTCATCCGGATTAATACATTCTGCTACAAATCTATGCTTTCCAAAGCTCTCAGCCCTTGTAGTCTTAAACAAGTCATAGTATCCATCACTCACCCTTACAAGCTCCATACCGGCAGAAGTTGATTCATATAATCCAAAGGCATCAAATATAGGGAAATCCGCATTACGCCTGCTGGTAATAAAATTCCAGACATCGTTAGGACATATCACCTTAATGTTATCACCGAAGGCAATCTCTTCTTTCTTCTTAAGCTCTCTGCAATTGTACATTTCAATGTACTTAATATATTCATCTGCAGGGAGCGGCTTAGAGAAGAAATAACCCTGAACTGTAGTACATCCAATGCTCTTAAGGTATTCTATCTGTTCGTTTGTCTCAACGCCTTCAACAATTGAAGGAATGCCCAGCCACTTAGCCATTCTGACAACTGAAGACATAATTGTTATTGCCTTCTCAGAGTTACTAGTCTTGGATAAGAAGTTAAGATCAATCTTAAGTACATCCACTGGAACATCCTTAAGCATATTAAGTGAGGAATACCCAGAACCGAAGTCATCCATCTCAACCTTAAAGCCTGCATCCTGTAATTCTGCCATAGTCTGCAGCATCAGCTGAGGATTGTCTGTATATGCGCTCTCAGTGAATTCGAGTTCCAGCATATCGAATGGAATATCATACTTTTCAACCAGATTAATAAGGTCCTTCACCAACTCAGGATTGTAGAGATTAATTCTGGATATATTGACGCTAATTGGCTTCAGATTAACACCATTAGCTAATTGTTCCTTGATGAATCTGCAAGTCTCTTCCCATACGTAGAAATCAAGCTTCATAATAAAGCCATTAGATTCAAAAATAGGTATAAAGAGTCCAGGCGAAATCATTCCCTTATCAGGGCTCTTCCACCTTACTAATGCCTCAGCTCCAATAATACTCTCATCATCCAGGCTGTGCTTAGGCTGGAAGAATACAACAAACTCTCTGTTCTCAAGAGCAGAAGCCATATTCTGGATTACTTCCTGCTCATTAGTCATCTTGTCATGCATGCTACTGTCGTAGTATGCAACATGATTAATATAGTTGCCCTTTACTGTCTTAAGGGCCAACTTGGCTCTGTCTCTCTGTATCTGCATATCCACATCTCGTTCAATGCACTTATAGATACCAAAGGATAAGAGAATATCAATATTAAGCATGAGACTATACTTATGCATTGCTTCTTCAATAGTCTCAATGTATTCGTCAATCTTAATCTTGTCATAAGGGCAGAGTACAGCAAATAAATCAGCCTGAATTCTGGCATAGACTGCATTCTCCACATTGCCAAACACTTCAGAAAGAGTTGTTCCCATGTACTTAAGAACATTATCCCCTTCCGATACGCCATAGAGTTCATTGATAACCGTAAGTCTGTTGATATCAAGCTCAATGATTACAAATGGCACCATTGGATTGTCATCAACTACTCTTCTGGCTGTGGCATCAAAATAGTCTCTGCTATATACACCTGTTAATCGGTCTTTTTCGATATAAATAACACTATCACCCATTAACAAATACTCCCCCTTATAGTCACTATCCATTTTACCATTCACAGTGTGACAGTTCAACCAAATTTGTCTAAAAACGCGTAAAAGACAGGCAAATTGTCTGTCTTTTTACGCATAAGAATACAAATGTTATTACTATAGTACTAGTGATGGAATAGTCTAACTCCATTACATACCATAACCATTCCGTAATTATTAGCGCTCTCTATTACCAGATCATCTCTAATAGAACCACCTGGCTGAACAATGTACTTAACGCCGCTCTTCTTAGCTCTGTCAATGTTATCACTGAATGGGAAGAATGCGTCCGAACCAAGTACCACTCCATCCATCTTAGATAACCACTCTTCCTTCTCCTCCTTAGTGAATACAGAAGGCTTCTCAGCAAATACTCTCTCCCAGCAACCATCAGCAAGAATATCCATATAGTATTCACCAATATAATTATCTATAGCGTTATCTCTGTCAGCTCTCTTAACGTCCTCCTTGAATGGAAGTTCGAGAACCTTAGGACACTGACGAAGAAGCCAGTTATCAGCCTTGCTTCCTGCAAGTCTTGTACAGTGAACACGGCTCTGCTGGCCTGCACCGATACCAATTGCCTGACCATCCTTAACATAACATACAGAATTGGACTGTGTGTACTTAAGAGTGATAAGGGCAATCTTCATATCATCCTTAACCTCCTTGGGAAGATCCTTATTATCTGTAACTATATTAGTAAGCAATTCATCATTAATAGCAATCTCATTACGTCCCTGCTCGAAGGTAATACCATAAACCTGCTTACGCTCGATTGGTTCTGGCTTATAGTTCTCATCAATTCTAATGATGTTGTAATTACCCTTCTTCTTAGTCTTAAGAATAGCAAGAGCCTCATCTGTATATCCTGGAGCAATAACGCCGTCAGATACTTCAGGCTGAATAAGCTTAGCTGTTGCCTCATCGCATATATCTGAGAGGGCAATAAAGTCACCGAAGCTTGACATTCTGTCTGCGCCTCTTGCTCTTGCATAAGCATTGGCCAGTGGAGTAAGTTCAATTGTCTCATCAACCCAGTATATCTTCTTAAGAGTGTCTGACAGAGGTCTTCCTACAGCAGCACCTGCTGGAGATACATGCTTAAATGATGTAGCTGCTGGAATACCTGTTGCCTCCTTAAGTTCCTTAACTAACTGCCAGCCATTGAAGGCATCAAGGAAGTTAATATAACCTGGCTTACCGTTTAATACTTCAATTGGAAGGTCTGATCCATCTGCCATAAAAATACGTGATGGCTTCTGGTTAGGATTACATCCATACTTTAACTCAAGTTCGTTCATCTTAAGGCTCTCCTCTTATTTATTCTTATTTACAATACGTGTCTCATACTTGCCTGTAGCAATGTCAATGTATCTTACGAACAGACTTACCTTGTTCTCTTCATTGAGATTAGTCCAAAGCATATTGG
>DCIU01000102.1:3173-8913 GCA_002317245.1 Lachnospiraceae bacterium UBA1718 | reverse complement strand
TGGTGAACTCATCAATATCGCCCTCGATATCAATCCACTCAGGCTCTCCCTCGAAGCTTGGAAGTGGGTTGCCATCAGTCATATATGTATGAATAAATCTTCCCTCACCATTAACCGGGTTCTCATATGCAAATGTATATCTGTTACATGCTTCAGGATTACCATTGTTACTCTTAAGAATGCTCATGGCATAATTGTACTTACCATTCTCTATATGCATAACGCCAGAGATTCTTGGAGTGTAGTTAGGGCCATCTGGCTCGAACTCTCTGCATCTTAATGACTGCTCAAAGGTAAGCTGTTTGTCCATACCTTCATAAATAGTATCTGTCTGATCACCATTAGTAACTATTGTCTTGTTACCAAGTACTCTTACTGGTGCATAGATAATAAGTGATGGGTCCTCAAGCTTGCTTGGATCAAAGGCCTGTGTGCGGATTCCCTCTCCATCCTCCACAAAGACTCTGTTACGGCTGTTTGAGCTTCTTCCCATAATGAAATAAGCAGTAACAGCCTTACTTCCATCCTTAGACTTTCCAATGATAATACCTCTTCCTGGATAGGCATTAGTATTAAGCAGTGTAGCAATGTTATCCTTACGCATAATGTCTCCTCTTTTGATTATATTTTTATTCCTTAATTAATATACTATCTGGTTCTATTGCTTTCAATATGTCTTCTTATCTTTTCCAACAAAGAAAATGATACATAACAGCACTACATAATATGCAGCTATGATTCCGAACACTATTAAGCATAGATTTAATGACTTAGGAGCCATACCAATCAGAACAAGCTGTGGAATGCCTAAGAGTATTCCAAAGGAAGAACCTGTAACCAGATTATTGGCAGCAGGGGTCTTCATCTCTGGATCAACTTCCTTAAGAAGCAGCACACCGGAGCTTATAGTACCAGTCATCATGCCATACATAGAGAGAAGTCCCTCATAGTAGTAATCAGGATATGCCTTCTTACATACAATAGACAGATGAATAAAAGTAACAATAGCTCCAATAACTGTCATTAGAATAAATGGAATCCACAGTCCTGATATATCTTCAAGCTCTATTGATGCAATACCTGCAATAATCATTATATCGAAGGCAATATCTGATATACGGCTAAGCCAGTATCCATCAAGATACCGGGATGAACCATCTTCCTTCTTGTCCACCTTAGTAAGAATAGCTCTAATTGCCATAGCAAGTGCTGAACCAATAATAAAGTTGAATCCCCAGAGCAATGAATTAACAGACTTGGCTGCACCTTCAGATACAGCAGCAATTCCATCTGTAATTCCCTTAGTAACAAGATATGTAATAATGTATACGCATACAACAATTGCGATCTGGCCTACAATCCAGTCACCAGTCTCGCCCTTATTGCTATTGACAATATCTGAGGTTCCAGACTCTGCCAGAACCTTAGTCGCATCTCTTTTGACCTTACCCTGCTTAACAAGAATATTAGTAACAATAAGTCCTACTACACATGCACACAGGTAACCTGTTGCTGCAATAGACATAGCAAAGGATCTTCCCCCTGCGAAACCAAGTGCTTCATAGGATGAACCAATATTGTTAGCCTGTCCGGGACCCTGTCCATATCCCATTGGAAGAAGGATACCTGCCGCCAGAATAAGCTTAGGAACAAAGGTAAGTGCCAGTGGAATGGTAATAACAAGACCAACTACCGCCTGAATCATGTATGAACTTACAATTATAGCTCCGCTCTTAAGACCTGTGAAATTATTGGCCTTGCCTCTACCGCTCTTGCGAGGCTCTAAGGAGAGCGCTATGAAACCAATAGCAATTCCATGGTATGTAATTGACTCAAGGAACATGGAATCGAGTTCGACGATACCAACTGACTTAAGAAAGAGCAAGATGAATCCCTCGATAACAACTGCAGGTATCATACCGCGCCTGATGAAAGATACCTTCTCACGAAGATAATAGGCAAGCAGGAATACAACTGATATTATTCCAGCCTGAATGATTGGATTCCAAAATGCCGCATTGGCTGCTGAATAGTCCATTAATCTAATCTCCTTAATTCTTATGCCTTATTGAACAAGTAATAATATTTAAGTGCGTTAAATCGCACATCCCCTCTTATCTCATAGTGGCTGTCGCCACGGTAAGCTGTCAACACATTTCTTGAGAATATTGATACACCGTCAAGCTCATCGCTGTTTATTGTCATCTCTTCTACACCAATGCGAACAGTGAGCCTGCCATCGGTAATTTTCAATACCCCTTCTCTTCTGTCGACCGCTCTGTGGTCTTCAATCCTGCTAATAGTCACCCTGTCTTCTGCAAAAGTGATAGCATTAAGTTCCCTGTCTGCAATGCTATTCTTCTGGAGGGCATCCCATGTAAGCAGATTAAGATTATCAGGAACCTTAACCTCACTATCATTATGTAGCTCACCGTATTCATTATATAGAAGCTTCATTCCACAGGTACACTTAATGTTGTCGCCTTCTGAACGCAGAGAAGAATATGACTCGCAGGCTGGGCAAAGGAATGCAAAAGACTCCATACCTGCTGCCAGTTCTCTACCCTTGTATGCAATCCTGTTCTTAGCCTGATCCTCGAAGGCATTAACATAGATGTCTGACCTAATCTTCTCTGAGATCTCAGTAACATTCTTTTTTAATATATCAGGACTATAGACATTCATCATGCGGCCAGTCATCTGACCACGTCTGCACTTAAGAGCCCATCGTGGCGTTGTGAAGTATCCACCTTCAAGACGATATGTCACAATTGTGCCTCCCAGTCTGCCAATCATCTTAATAAGACCTTCTATGTCTGCTTCCCCGGTCTCTCCATTGAAGGATCTGTTGCCCTCAGGGAATAAGACCACAGAGTCTCCCATAGCAAGATTGTTCTTAATATCCATTATGGTCTTCAGACCGCTCTTGCCCTTTCTGTGGATAATAATATCCACCACATGATTAAGAAGCCAGCCTGTAACGCTGCCGCGCATTACATTCTCTGTAGCAACAAAGGACAGATGATTAGGCGTCGCAGCACCAACCAGGAATGGATCCATATTAGTAACGTGATTGGCAATAATTAATGCCGGCCCGTCTACTCCTGTGATTTTTCCGCACTTATAGTTATACTTGCGAAAAACGTAGGGTACAATTACGTATCTGCACAGCGAATTCTGTATGAACTTTTTGAATTCTCGTCCCTTTTTCTTTTTCATTTCTCCAGTAATACTACCGTCTCAATGTGTCTGGTGAATGGGAAGCAGTCAACGGGCTGAATCTTCTTCACTCTATAGCCTGATTTGGTGAACAGCTTCAAGTCTCTTGCCAAAGATTCTGGCCCACAGGATACATATACTACCCTTGATGGAGAAAGCTTTTTCACTGCATCTATAAATTCCGGAGTCGAACCGTTTCTTGGCGGATCCATGAATATACAGTCGGGTCTATACTCTCCGCTGTCAGCCAGATGCCTTATATAATTAGTAGCATCAGCCTGATGGAATCTTACATTCTTAATTCCATTATTCTTGGCATTGGATATGGCGTCCTTAACAGCATCCTTGTTAAGTTCAACAGATATTACCTCTCCTGCCTTCTTCGAAGCAATGAGTCCAATAGTACCCGTTCCACAGTAGGCATCCATTACCGTCTCTGTACCTGTTAATCCTGCATACTCTATTGCTGTCTTATACAGGATCTCAGTCTGCACCGGGTTAACCTGATAGAAAGAACCCGGAGATATCTTGAATCTAAGTCCACAGAGCTCATCCTCAATATAGCCTCTTCCATACATGACTATATTGCGGTCCCCAAGGACCATACTTGTCTTCTTATCATTAATGTTAAGGATCACTGTGCTGATATCCGGATGAATATCCCTAAGTGCTTTAACAAAATTATTCTTCCCCGGGAAAGTTGGATTACTGCATACTAAAATAACCATTATCTGTCCGGTATTCTTCCCCACTCTTATCTGAACATGACGAAGCAATCCATAGCCTGTGTCCTCGTTAAAGGTCTTAATCTTAAAAGACTTAAGAAGGTCTCTTATTGTTACCGCAATTCTGTTAGCCTCACTGTCTGTGATAAGACAGTCATCAACCTTCACCACCCTGTGAGTACCCTTCTCATATACACCTGAGATATAGGAACCATTCTTTAAGTATGTGTAGGTAGCCGTTACCTTGCACCTGTAATACAATGGATCTTCCATTCCAATAATTGGAGATATTTTACAGAAGCCTCCAACCAAAGACTGTATGTATTTAGTTTTTTTCTGCAGCTGGTCCTTATAATCTATTCCAATATAATCACAGCCGCCACATTTTTTAGAGCACGCACATTCAAACTGCATAGAATACTAAGCCTTCTTTTTATTTGTCTTAATAGTAGCCGCATATGCACTGTTACAAAGTCCAAGTGCTGCTGATAGCATGAACAGTGTCTCAATACCCAGCCTCTGCCAGATAAGTCCACCGAATAATGCTATTAGTATTGTTATCAAATGATTGACTGATATACCAGTTGAGATTGTTGCCCTCATTTCTTCGGGACTGTCTGATATATCCTGTACATATACATTGGATGCCATTGACGCCATTGAGATTATGGAATCCAGTATATAGTTAAGGCAACACACTATAAAGGCTACCTTCATTGGGAATATATGATGCGCAAATCCATAGAAAAAGCATACAATTACAAGAATCAACGTGTCAGAAACCATTACTATCTTATAACCAAGCTTATCAATAATCTTACCTACCAGAGGTGATAAGAAAAAGCTAAGCAGCGCTGTTATTGCAAATAGCAGACTGATAACCGTAGCATTAGCTCCATAGAAGAGAATCAGTACATAGGGCCCAAAGGTAAAGAACACCTGCTTCCTTGCCCCGTAAAATACCTCAAGCATATAGAACTTAGTAAATTTCTTCCTGAAGTAAAATCTGCTCTTGGTCTTATCTGTTGCACTGTTGCCTGTAAGACCAAATGCAAAATATGTGCCAACACCAATTATCAGTGTGGATATTGCGAAGAACAGCTTATATGGCTTTTCATTTGCCAAAAACAGAAAAGAAATAATAATTACAATATACCCAACTAACATTCCTATCTGATACAAGGCCTGCTGATAGCCCAGAGCCTGCCCACCCTTGCCATCATATGAGTATTCAAGGGACAAAGTATTCTTCATTCCCAGCTGGATATGCTCACCAAGTGAATATGTAACAACAGCCATAGTCACAAGCACTTTTCCCGGAGAGACAACGGACAGCATGCCTAATCCCATAAGCATTATTACTGCACCAATCTTATATAAGCGCTCTGCGGAAAACATATAGAATATGGCAAGTATTGCCACCAGTAAAAGCCCAGGAATCTCTCTAAAAAATTCAAGCAGTCCTCGGTCGAACTCTCCAACACTGACTATCTCAGCCAAGTAATTGTCAATGATTCCTTTGTATATTCCGTAGCCTATTCCGGTTGTACATAGAGACAGAAGGAAGTATTGAACTCCCCTTTCCCATCTGAATATACTCTTAATATTGTTAATAGTCCTGGTCATTATTTTCTCTTGAGTCCCTTAAGATAAACCTTCTGTTGTGGAGTGATTCTAAAGCTTTCGTTGGCCTTCTGAATGGTTTTATTATGTGTCCATACAGGCAGCTTATTCTCCTCAATTATATGGATGGTCGAATCCCACTGCTTGGCAAGCGCTGTTGCATAGTACCAGGC
>DCIU01000102.1:0-3102 GCA_002317245.1 Lachnospiraceae bacterium UBA1718 | reverse complement strand
GGAGTGAAGCTCTCATCAAGGTAGTCTGACATAAGTATATCCACACCAAGTCTGCATGCATACTCGTAGTCAGCATTAATCCACTCCTTCACCTTGGGAAGTAATGCCTCTCTGTTCTTAGCAAATACTTTGGGACGAATTGTATCGCATACAGCCCAGTTAGTAATATATGGTATAAACTTCTCAAGTAATTCAATGCATTTCTCGTAGGGCTTAACCTGTGATAACAGAATTGCATGAAGTATATTCTCATCATGGTACTGATGAGGAAGCTCATTTAAGAACTCATCACATAGTTCACTCTTAGCAAGCTCCTTAGCATACTTTCTAAGGTCTGGAAGTCTGGTACCAAGGCAAGCGCTTCTATCGATTCCAGGTGCAAGCTTAGCCTGAAAATCTGCGTTAGCCTCATCCTTCAATTGAAATAGTCTATCCTGAATCTCTCTCATAGTTAGTTCTTAGTATTCTTCTTGTATAAAGCAAGAAGTCCCTTCATAAGGAGCTGACTATCAATAATAATATCCTTCTTGCAGCATGGAATAACCGTTCTTGCGAATCCACCTGTAGCTACCACTGTTCCCTCATATCCAAGGTCTTCCCAGATTCTCTCAACCATTCCATCAATACATGCAGCATGACCATAGATGCTACCACTCTGCATAGCGCCAACTGTAGTACCATTGATAAGCTTATCAGGCTTATTAATTGCAATCTCCGGGAGATGGGCTGCATTAAGAGTTAAGCCCTTAAGAGATACCTTAACGCCTGGAATAATCATTCCACCAATGAATCTCTTAGTATCTGTAATAACAGAGATTGTTGTAGCTGTGCCCATATCGATGAGGATAAGCGGTGCACCATATTCTGAGATTCCAGCAACTGCTCCTACTAATAAGTCTGGACCTAAAGCAGCAGGATCATCAATCTTAATATCAACACCTGTTTTAAGGCCTGGCGCAACCTCGATAATAGACTTGCCAAGTATCATCTCTGCGGCATTACGTACCTGCCTTGTTACAGGTGGTACAGATGATGATAAGATTCCACCCTTTATTGCCTTGGCATCAATATTATGAATATCCATTATTGTCTTAATTGATATAGCATACTCTACTGATGTCTTCTCAAAGTCTGTATGAATACGTTCCTCGAAGATTGTCTCACCTGTCTTCTCATTCATACAGCCAAATGTCGTATTAGTATTACCTAAGTCAATTGCAAGAATCATAATTTACCTCTCTTTTTCAAAAAACCCAGAGCAAAAAATGCTCTGGGTCAAAATTAACACGCACTAATCGTTAGCAACCTGCTTCTTACCAAGCTGGATGATACGTACGATTGCAGAACTGAGTACAAGATTGATTGCGAGCTCAACTATGAAGTTAACTCCAACAAGTCCACCAATCATAAATGCTCCTGCTGACTTGAATCCAGCAGCCTCTGCCCATCCGGCGATTGTATCGTAGAAGAATACCACGCAACCAATAAGGAAAACACCAGTATTAACTACTGGAGCTACAATACCAGCCACTACAACTGCCAATGTACGATTCTTCTTCTCAAGAAGCTTGTACACGAAAGCTGCAGCAAGACCAGCCAAAGCGCCCTTAAGGATACAGGTGATGATTGTACCTGGAATGCTTACTGCAAGGAATGCTCCAGCGTCTGTCATAAGAACTACAACACCGAATACAAATCCGAGCCATGCACCTGTCCAGTATCCATATAATGCCGCACCGACTATTATTGGAATAAGAACGAGGGTGATGTTAAACACTCCGAATCTGATACCAATTGCTAACGCCTGAAGTACAATTACTATGGCTGTCAGCAAACCTACACCGACGATTGTTTTTGTCTTTTTATTCATTTTTCTACCTCCTGCTACTGTCCCTTTAATTAGGGTATAGTGCAAGGTTAATGTAACATATATTCACAGATTTAGCAAATATCCCAGGTCACTGGGACCTGGGATATATTGACACCTTATATTTTAGAATAATATCAATTAGTCAAGAGCTTCCTTCTTGGCTACTGTAACCTTCTCATCGAAGCACTCGAACATCTTGTCAACTTCCTTAGCATCCATCTTGGCTGTGAATAAGCTGACTATTGGAACAAGCACAAGACCACCAACCATAGCAACTACACCAGAATTAATTGATGACTTGAAGATGTAAGCGATAACAGGGCCACAGCCTGACATATCAATCTTAGCAAGGGAGATGATAAGCTGGGCAACCGCAAGGCCACAACCCCAGATGTAACATACTACAACTGAAGTCTTGGTAACGCCCTTCCAGTACAGACCATATAAGAATGGTGCAAGGAATGCTCCAGCAAGTGCTCCCCATGAAACACCCATCATCTGAGCGATGAATGTAACACTTGGATTAGCATCCTTGAAGATAGCAATTACTGCTGAGATAAGAATGAAGAATACAATGAATAATCTCATTGTTGATACCTGTTTCTCTTCTGTCATATCCTTCTTAGCTGGCTTAATAACATCAAGAGTGAATGTTGAGCTTGATGTGAGTACCAGTGAAGAAAGTGTAGACATTGAAGCTGAGAGAACAAGTACGATAACTACCGCAATAATCACTGGTGTAAGTGTTGAAAGCATTGTAGGTACGATTGTATCAAAGAGTGGCTTACCTGTAGCTTCGTTATACTTAATACTGTCAGCATAGAGACGGCCGAAACCGCCAAGGAAATAACATCCACCAGCAACGATGATAGCAAATACTGTAGAGATTACTGTTCCCTTATGAATATCATTCTCGCTCTTAATAGCATAGAACTTACCAACCATCTGAGGAAGTCCCCATGTACCAAGTGATGTAAGAATTACTACGAACAAAAGTGCAAGTGGATCTGGGCCTAAGAACGAAGCATATGCTCCGCCGCCATCCCAGCCATCACAAGGAATAGCCGCAAGTGACTGCATTGCAGCAACAAGGCCACCATTGCTCTTAAGTACTGCAACAATTACAGCAGTAATACCAATTAACATGATAATACCCTGAATGAAATCGTTAATAGCTGTAGCCATGTATCCACCGAAGATAACATATACACCAGTGAGAATTGCCATAATT
This sequence comes from Lachnospiraceae bacterium UBA1718, assembly GCA_002317245.1. Lineage (GTDB taxonomy): Bacteria > Bacillota > Clostridia > Lachnospirales > Lachnospiraceae > Colinaster. Next base: position 1 of record DCIU01000102.1, on the reverse strand, counting down.
G
>DCIU01000103.1:2777-3151 GCA_002317245.1 Lachnospiraceae bacterium UBA1718 | reverse complement strand
AAGCCAGAATTTAATTTCAAGCAGGCAAGAACTCCTGGCAAGATGATATTCGAGACAACTGATCTTATAATAGGTTATGATAAGAATAAGCCATTATCCAAGGAGATTAACCTCCGCATGGAACGTGGTGAGAAGATTGCCCTGGTCGGTACTAACGGAATCGGTAAGACTACATTCCTAAAGAGTGTTCTTGGACTGATTAATCCCCTGTCCGGCAAGGCAGAGCTTGGCGACTATCTCTATAAGGGATACTTCGAGCAGGAGGTTAAGCCAAGCGACAATACATGTATAGAAGAGATATGGGAGACCTTCCCGGGCTTCAGCCAGTACGAGGTGAGATCAGCTCTTGCCAAGTGTGGCCTTACTACCAAGCA
>DCIU01000103.1:0-2651 GCA_002317245.1 Lachnospiraceae bacterium UBA1718 | reverse complement strand
ACCACCTGGATGTGGATGCCAAGGATGAGCTTAAGCGTGCCCTTAAGGAATACAAGGGGGCAATCCTGCTGGTATGCCATGAGCCAGACTTCTATGAGGGCCTGGTGGACAAGGTATGGAATCTTGAAGAGTTCTCTCTTTTAGCTAAGTAGGGCAAAAGTGACAGCAACTTAGGATATGACAATGAGATATACTTATGATATGAGGGTTGGCTTCAGCCACTCAGATATTAATCATACAATGACAATACCGGCAATTATTGATGCCTATCAGGACTGCTCCTGCTTCCACTCAGAGGATCTTGGGGTGGGCTTCTTCTATCTGGAGCCCCAGGACCTGGTATGGATTATCAACTATTGGGAAGTAGAATTCCTTGAGATGCCCAAGTACCCTGATAAGCTGACCGTAGGTACCTTTCCTTATGAGTTCAAGGGCTTCATCGGTCACAGGAATTTCTTCCTATTAGATGAGGACGGCCAGTATGTGTCCAAGGCCAATTCCGTATGGGTGCTTATGGACTGGAAGAATATGCGTCCGGCCAAGGTGCCTGATAAGGTCAAGGGAGCCTATGACCTTGAAGAGAAGCTGGATATGACCTACAGCCCAAGGAAGATTAAGCTGCCGGATGCCAGTACTACAGAGGTGGAGATTACTAATCCAGAGCCACTTACTATTCAGAATCATCATCTGGATGCCAACGGACACGTTAATAATGGTCAGTACATTAAGATTGCCTTCGGCTACCTGCCTGGACAACCAGACGCCGAACGTCTCAGAGTAGAGTACAGGGCCCAGGCACACCTAGGGGACATCATTTTTCCTGTAGTATATAAGACTGCAGATGCCTACACAGTAGAACTTAAGAACAGTGAAGGCCAAGTTTATACAATATTAGAATTAAGTCTAAGAAAGAGGACGGAATAACATGAAGATTGGAATTAAGCAGACACTTACAGTAATTAGCAAGGTTGACTTCGGAGTATATCTCTCAGAGTCGGAGGATTCGGGAGAGAAGGTGCTCTTACCCAAGAAGCAGACACCGGGCAACCTGAAGCTTGGCGACCAGATTGAGGTCTTCCTGTATAAGGATAGTATGGACAGACCTATCGCTACTACCAATGAGCCATTGCTTACCCTGGGTCAGGTAGGTAAGCTTCGCGTTATTGAGGTAGGCAAGATTGGCGCCTTCCTTGACTGGGGGCTGGAGAAGGACCTTCTGCTGCCTTACAGAGAGATGACAGGCAAGGTGCAGGCTGGAGACCAGGTATTAGTTGCACTATACCTTGATAAAAGTGGCCGCCTCTGTGGTACTATGCGACTCTATAAGTACCTGGAGACTGGTAAGGGCTATAGTAAGGGAGACTGGGTAGATGGCACAGTATATGAGGTAAGTGACAACTTCGGTGCCTTTGTAGCCATTGATGATAAGTATCAGGGACTTATTCCTAAGAAGGAATGCCCTAAGAATATTAAGGTCGGCCAGGTGGTTAAGGCCAGAGTCACAGCTGTTAAGGCGGATGGCAAGATTGACCTTAGTATGAATGAGCTGTCACATATTCAGATGAGCGTGGATGCTGATAAGATTATGAGGAAGATTACGGCTGAAGGAAGGATTGCCTTCACAGACAAGGCATCGCCAGAGCTCATAAGAGAAGAGATGGATATGTCCAAGAATGAATTCAAGAAGGCAGTTGGTAATCTCCTTAAGGCTGGTAAGATTGCCATTCTTGAAGATTCCATTGAAGCTAAATAATATATGAGATTCGAACAGAGAATAGGGGCCTATGAACTGGTCCTCATGTTATTAATTGAATTGCTGGTATTGCCCCTGCTGCTTCCTGGCGGCTTCGACTTCACCGGTGCCTGGGATATAGGGATTATTATAAGTGAGCTTGTAATAGTTGTTCCGGCTCTCTTACTTACAGTGGTCTGGTACTTCATTAATATGTACAAGTCGGACCATGATCCCGATTACGAGAGTATAACTCTTAGTGACAGATTAATGTTCAAGCCGGTTAAGGTAAGGACTGTCCTATATACAATCCTCCTTACCATAGTGCTTGGACCAATTATGTCCTTTTTTAATTCCGTCAGCCTGATCTTCGTCGACAATGTGGTGGTGGAGCAGAGCGAGGAGATTCTGGGACTGCCCTTCTGGGTGGCCTTCTTCATTACAGCTATATATGGACCACTCTGCGAGGAATTCGCCTTCAGGGGTATTGTCTATGGAGGTTTCAGAAGGTACTGTAAGCCACAGCCGGCTGTCATTGTATCGGGTCTGATATTCGGACTTATGCACCTTAACCTGAATCAGTTTGGCTATGCCTTCGCCCTGGGAGTTGCTATGGCCCTTGTGGTAGAGGCATCAGGAAGTATATGGATGTCCTTCCTTATTCACCTGCTTGTGAATGGAACATCAGTAGTATATATGTATCTGCTTGATAATTTCAGTGGCTCCTCATTCTCGGAGCTTGCGGCTGAAGACTTGTCTACTACTGAGTCGATGATTCCTACTATTATTATTCTTGCTCTTATTTCTGTGGGATGCTTCTTACTAGCTATGAAGATACTTAGCAGAATATCTAAGATAGAGAACAGGGAAGATACTTCAGTCCTTATGAGCGATAGCAGCAATTACAAGGGCGGCAGCG
>DCIU01000128.1:4539-5214 GCA_002317245.1 Lachnospiraceae bacterium UBA1718 | reverse complement strand
ATGTCTTCCTGTCGCATCCTGACGAAGATCACATGAATGCCATCGAGGAGCTGTTGAAGAACCAGACCAGGGAGCATATAAGAATTAAGCACTTATATATCTATGAAGGCTTCCTTGAATATGAGGAGATGGCCCCTGTAATTGCACTTGCCAATAATACTGGCGTGGAGGTTGTAGGACTGAAGGCTGGCGACAGACTTACGGATGGAAGCCTGGATATAGAGGTAATATACCCTCCTGCCGGATATCCGGTGACAGATTCCAATAATGCTTCCCTGGTTCTCAGAGTCAGTTACGGAGATTTTGCCATACTTGATACTGGCGATGTGGAGGAAGCAGGTGAGAGGAGAATTGTCAGCACTGACATCGACCTGCTTAAGGTGGCCCACCACGGCTCATCGACCTCAACATCTGAGAGCTTCCTTGAAGCCATCTCACCCAAGGTGGCCCTTATTTCTGCAGGCAGGAATAATTCCTACGGCCATCCGCATAAAGATACGCTGTTGCGCCTGGAGGCTTTGAATATCAGTACGATTCGTACGGACGAAGTGGGCTGCATATTGATTAAGGCTGATGAAAATGGGGACTATACAATAAAAGGTGTTAAGAAATATAAATAGAAGACTTCATCTAACCCTCACTCAACTTCTCCCAGTCGCTTCTAAAATTCTGCAT